>NZ_BCBJ01000063.1:0-68805 GCF_001320605.1 Pseudomonas sp. NBRC 111133
ACAAAAAAGCCGGCAAAAACGCCGGCTTCATTTATTCAGTCCAGTGGCTGAACAGTCTTCTTCACCTGCTCCGGGAAGAACAACCGCTGCAACTCCAACCCAGGCTGCTCGGCGCGCATGAACGCTTCGCCCACCAGGAACGAGTAAACCTCGTTGATCGCCATCAGCTCCACATCGGCCCGGTTGAGAATGCCACTCTCGGTAATTGCCAGGCGGTCACGCGGAATACGCGGCAGCAGGTCGAGGGTGGTTTCCAGGCTGACCTCGAAGGTATGCAGGTTGCGGTTGTTCACCCCCAACAGCGGCGTATCCAGGGTTTTCAGCGCGCGTTCCAGCTCATCACCGTCGTGCACTTCCACCAGCACGTCGAGGCCGACATCCTTGGCCGTAGCCGCCAGCTCGGCCATCTTCACGTCATCCAGTGCCGACACGATCAACAGCACACAGTCCGCACCCAAGGCGCGGGCTTCGACGATCTGGTAAGGGTCGACCATGAAGTCTTTACGGATAACCGGCAGCGATACCGCAGCGCGGGCCTGCTGCAGGTATTCATCGGCACCCTGGAAATAATCGACATCGGTCAGCACCGACAGGCAGGTAGCGCCGCCTTTCTCGTAGCTAACCGCGATTTCCGCCGGCACGAAATGCTCGCGGATCACGCCCTTGCTCGGCGAAGCCTTCTTGATTTCGGCAATCACGGCTGGCTGCTTGCGCTTGGCCTGCTCGATCAGCGCATTGGCGAAGCCACGCGGGGCATCGGTAGCTTTGGCCAGGCGTTCCAGCTCGGCAAGGCTAACGCGCGCGCTGCGCTCGGCCACTTCCTGGAACTTGCGGGCAATGATCCTTTCCAGCACCGTCGGCACACTCATGCTTCGTTCTCCACCTTGAATACTGCAGTAAAGGCACCCAGCTCCTGCAGCTTTTCCCAGGCCAGGCCGGTGTGCAGTACATCGTGGGCCAGTTCCACGCCTTGGGCCAGGGTCATCGCGTGATCGGCGGCATAGAGCGCAGCCCCCGCGTTGAGTACGATCATTTCAGCGGCCTTCTGGCCGTTTTCGGTCTTGCGCCGGCCCAGCGCATCGCGGATCAGCTCAAGCGACGCTTGCGGGTTCTCGACAGCCAGGCCATGCAGGCTCTGGCTCTTCATACCAAGGTCTTCCGGCTCGACCCAGTATTCAGTGATTTCGCCGTTCTTCAACTCGGCAACAAAAGTAGGCGCTGCCAGGCTGAACTCATCCAGGCCGTCCTTCGAATGCACCACCAGCACATGCTTGCTGCCCAGGCGTTGCAAAACCTCGGCCAACGGGCGGCACAGGGTCTGGGCGAACACGCCGACCACCTGGTGCTTCACTCCGGCCGGATTCGTAAGCGGGCCGAGCATGTTGAACAAGGTCCGCAGCCCCAGGTCGCGACGCGGGCCGGCAGCATGCTTCATGGCTGAATGATGGCTTTGCGCGAACATGAAGCCGATGCCTAAGCTGTCAATGCAGCGGGCCACCTGGGTGGGCGTCAGGTTCAGGTAGATACCGGCGGCTTCCAGCAGGTCGGCGCTACCGCTCTTGCCCGACACCGCGCGGTTACCGTGCTTGGCCACGGTGCAGCCCGCCGCCGCCAGGACGAACGACGAAGCGGTGGACACGTTGAAAATATTGGCGCCATCACCGCCGGTGCCGACAATGTCGACCACGCCATCGAGGCTTTTCAGTTCGACCTTGTCGGCCAGTTCACGCATGACCGAAACCGCACCGACAATTTCGTCGATGCTTTCGCTTTTCATGCGCATGCCCATCAGGAAGGCACCGATCTGCGCTTCAGTGCACTGGCCAGTCATGATCTGGCGCATCACATCGCGCATTTCTTCGGTAGTAAGGTCCAGCTGGCCGACGATACGGCTTAACGCGCTCTTGATATCCATGTTCGATCCTTAACGGCGGCCGCCGGTCTGCTTGAGGAAGTTCGCGAACAGCTCGTGGCCCTGTTCGGTCAGGATCGACTCGGGGTGGAACTGCACCCCTTCGATATTCAGCGTCTTGTGGCGCAGGCCCATGATTTCATCGACCGAGCCGTTTTCATGCGCAGTCCAGGCCGTGACTTCCAGGCAGTCGGGCAAGGTTTCGCGCTTGACCACCAGCGAGTGGTATCGGGTAACGGTCAGCGGGTTGTTGAGCCCGGTGAACACACCCAGGTCGCGGTGGTGCACCGGGCTGGTCTTTCCGTGCATCACCTGGCGGGCACGCACCACATCACCCCCAAAGGCCTGGCCGATGGACTGGTGGCCCAGGCATACCCCCAGGATCGGCAGCTTGCCGGCGAAATGCAGGATGGCCTCGATGGACACACCAGCCTCGCTCGGCGTGCACGGGCCTGGGGATACGACGATGCGTTCGGGATTAAGGGCTTCGATCTGGGCAATGGTCATTTCGTCGTTGCGAATGACCTTCACCTCCGCACCCAACTCGCCCAGGTACTGAACGACGTTGTAAGTGAATGAGTCGTAATTGTCGATCATCAGTAACATGGTGTTAAACCTCTTGAACGTACTGACTTCAGAATTCGAACCTTCTTGCTGTCGCAACAGGCACAGCTTCGCCACAAAGGGCAGAAAATGAAGAAGGCAAACGGAGACGGGCCGGACGGGCCGGCAAGAGATAAAGTCAGGCGCGCCAACGCCAACGGGCGTGGGCCTTGATTACGCGCATCAAGAGTTTGCTGACGATCAACACAGGATAGGTCTCGCTCATACGTCCCGGCACAGTAGCTTACCGGGGCGGCGGGCGCAATATGCCTGTAACCACGGGGAAACGAATGGACTTGGGAGGGATGCACGGCGATTTGCCAAGGTCGATCGGGCAGCCCCTCATAAAAACAAAGAAAAGGATGTTCCCTGATGCGAAAAGCCCCGTTATTTGCGCTTTACCCTCGCCTCATTGGCATTAGCCTGCAGCCAGCCATTCGCGGCACCCTCGCCCTACTCCAGCATGATCGTATTTGGCGACAGCCTCAGCGATGCCGGGCGGTTTGGCTGCGTGCGCTTCACCAACCTCGATGCCAATGGCAACTATGCGCCAGTTTCGCCGATGGTCCTGAGCGGACGGTTGGGTGTGAACCCGACCGAGCTTGGCCCGCGCGCCGACCCCTCCGCGCTACAACCTGACAGTGGGCGGCAGCTACCGCCTGAACGACGCCGGGCGGCTGGGCCACACCTGGCAGCTCACAGCAGCAACTGGCAGCTGGCCCCCTTCATCAGTGCCGACTATGCGCGCGTGAAGGTGGATGGTTACGACGAGAAGAGTGGTCGCTCGACGGCGCTGGGCTTCGATGACCAGGCGCGCACGTCACGCCGCTTGGGCCTGGGGTCGCACGGCACTGTGCAGGTGCTGCCGAGTACCCGGCTGTTCACAGAAGTGGCGCAGGAACATGAGTTCGAAGATGACCGGCAGGATGTGACCATGCACCTCACCAGCTTACCGGCGAATGACTTCACCCTCACCGGGTATACGCCGCACAGCGACCTGACCCGGGCGAGCCTGGGGGTAAGCCATGAAGTGGTGGCAGGGGTGCATTTGCGCGGAAACTACAACTGGCGCAAGAGTGACGAGTTGACGCAGCAGGGGGTGAGCCTGGGGATCAGCATGGACTTCTGAATAGATGGGGCCGCTGCGCGGCCCTTCGCGGGCGTGCCCGCGAAGGGCTGCAAAGCAGCCCAATCGATTTATTTGGCGCTGGTCTGCTCAGCCAACGCAACTGCACGGAACATCGCGCGGCGCTTGTTGATGGTTTCTTCCCACTCCAGCGCCGGCACCGAGTCGGCAACGATGCCGCCACCGGCCTGCACATGCAGTTCGCCGTCCTTGATCACGGCAGTACGGATGGCAATCGCGGTGTCCATGTTGCCATTCCAGGCAAAGTACCCCACGGCACCACCGTAAACCCCACGCTTGACCGGCTCCAGTTCGTCGATGATCTCCATCGCACGAATCTTCGGTGCGCCCGACAAGGTGCCAGCCGGCAAAATCGCCCGCAGCGCATCCATCGCCGTCAGCCCTTCACGCAGCTGGCCGGTGACATTGGAAACAATGTGCATCACGTTGGAATAACGCTCGATCACCATCTTCTCGGTCAGCCGCACGCTTCCGGTCGAGGACACCCGGCCCACGTCGTTACGGCCCAGGTCGATCAGCATCAGGTGCTCGGCGATCTCCTTGTCGTCCGACAGCAGGTCGTCTTCCAGCGCGCGGTCGGCCTCTTCAGTCGCACCACGCGGGCGAGTACCGGCAATCGGGCGCACGGTAACCAGGTTGTCCTCGACACGCACCAGCACCTCGGGCGAACTGCCAACCACATGGAAGTCACCGAAGTTGAAGAAGTACATGTAGGGCGTCGGGTTGAAGCAGCGCAGCGCGCGGTACAAGTCGATAGGCGCAGCCTTGAAGTCGATGGACATGCGCTGCGACGGCACCACTTGCATGCAGTCACCGGCCAGGATGTATTCCTTGATACGGCCGACGGCGTTCTCGTAGTCCTCGCGCGTATAGCTGGAGCGGAACTCCGGCTCGGCGGCCTGCGGGCCACTCAAGTCCAGGCCACGGCGCGGAGTGATCGGCTGACGCAGGGTTTCCAGCAGGCCTTGCAGCCGTGCCTGGCCCTGTTCGAAGGCGTGCGCTTCAGCCGGGTCGACCAGCACGATCGCGTGCATCTTGCCTGCCAGGTTGTCGAACACCACAACGGCATCGGACACCATCAGCAGGATATCCGGCACACCCAGCGGGTCCGGGTTGGGGCTGGCGCCCAGGCGCTTTTCCACATAACGCACGCAGTCGTAGCCGAAGTAGCCGACCAGGCCGCCGTTGAAGCGCGGCAGGCCAGGGATGTCGGCGACCTTGTAACGGTCCTTGAAGCTTTCGACAAACGCCAACGGGTCTTCGACATCGTGGCTTTCCACCTCGATGCCATCCTGCAGGATGCTGACGTGGTAGCCGTGAACGCGCATCACGGTGCGCGACGGCAGGCCAATCATCGAGTAACGGCCCCACTTCTCGCCGCCCTGAACCGATTCGAGCAGGTACGAGTTGGGTTGGTCGGCCAGTTTCAGGTAGATCGACAGCGGCGTGTCGAAGTCGGCCAGTGTTTCGCAGGCCAGGGGGATGCGGTTGTAGCCGGCAGCGGCTAGGCGCAGGAATTCTTCGCGGTTCATGAGTAGCCTCGTGGCAAGCAGCAATAAGTCAGGCAAACGGATGGGCCGGCACACGCCGGCAGGCAGAAGTCAGGCGCGCCAACGCCAACGGGCCAGGGCCTTGATGACTTTCATCCAGAATTTGCCAGTAACCGCCACGGTGGACTCTCTGTCTTGTGAGGCTTGAAGGTCCGCCAACGTTATCCCAGTGGCCGGGTCTTCGCAACCGGGCAGCAAGGCGCGCAGGTCATCGATCACAAGGCTGGGGGTTTCGTCGTGGATCGGTCGGCCATGGTTGTAGCCGTAGGTCAGCCCTACGCATTGCACGCCAGCCGCCTTGGCCGCCAGCACGTCACTGCGCGAATCACCGACGAACAACGATTGTTGCGGGGTAACGCCGGCCATCTGCATGACGAACAGCAACGCCGCCGGGTCCGGTTTTTTCTGCGGCAGGGTGTCGCCGCCGATGATCCAGCGGAAATAGCGGCCGATCTTCATCTGGTCCAACAACGGGGCGACGAAGCGCTCCGGCTTGTTGGTGATCAGCGCCATTTCCACGCCCTGCTTCTGCAGCCAGCGCAGGGTGTCTTTCACACCGGGATAAACCACGGTGAGCTCATGGCTTTCGGCATAGGCTTCCATGAACAGCGCCAGGCCCTGCTCGGCCAGCGCATCATCCACAGCGCCATGCTCAATACCGCCCGCCAGTGCTCGGCGCACCAGCACCTGAGCGCCATTGCCAACCCAATGGCGCACCGCCTCAAGGCCGGCAGGCGGGCGCCCCAGTTCGAGCAGCATGCGGTCCACGGCGGCGGCCAAGTCTGGCACGGAATCGATCAGGGTACCGTCCAGATCGAACATCACCAGCCTGGGCAGCGTCCCCGGGAACAGCTGCTCGAAGCCACTCATGGGCGGGCCTGAGCCAGCTCGGCGCGCATCTTGGCGATGACTTCCTGGTAGTCCGGGGCGTTGAAGATCGCCGAGCCGGCCACGAAGGTGTCGGCGCCAGCGGCAGCGATCTCGCGGATGTTGTTGACGTTGACACCGCCGTCGATTTCCAGGCGGATATCACGGCCACTGGCATCGATCAACGCACGCGCCTCGCGCAGCTTGTCGAGGGTGCCGGGAATGAACTTCTGCCCGCCGAAGCCTGGGTTGACGCTCATCAGCAGCACCATGTCGATCTTGTCCATCACGTACTTCAGGGCATCCAGGCTGGTGGCCGGGTTGAACACCAGGCCGGCCTTGCAGCCACCGTCCTTGATCAACTGCAGCGAGCGGTCGATGTGCTGGGTGGCTTCCGGGTGGAAGGTGATGTAGGTGGCGCCGGCCTCGATGAAGTCGCCGATGATGCGGTCGACCGGGCTGACCATCAGGTGCACGTCGATCGGCGCGGTGACGCCGTACTTGCGCAGGGCAGTGCACACCATCGGGCCGATGGTCAGGTTCGGAACGTAATGGTTGTCCATGACATCGAAGTGGACGATGTCGGCACCCGCCGCCAATACCTTGTCGACGTCCTCACCCAGGCGGGCGAAATCAGCAGAGAGAATGGAGGGGGCAATAGCGTAGGGCTGCATGGCGCACCTGTTGGCAGAATCACGGTGGCGCGCATTGTAACTCAGGCAAACGGGTAGAGGCTGATTGGTATCAATCCGTGTCGACCAGCTGTTTCAACCTGTACCGACCTCTTCGCGGGCTTGCCCGCGAAGAGGTCGGTACAGAAAACTGACAATCAGGTAGGCTGCTGGGTTCTCAGCTTCTCGCTACGCCCACGCAACCACTCCAGGGTCAGCAGCAATATCACCGAGAAGGCAATCAGCAAGGTCGCTGCCGCTGCAATGGTCGGGCTCAGGTTTTCGCGAATACCACTGAACATCTGCCGTGGCAGGGTCGCCTGCTCCGGCCCAGCCAGGAACAGGGTCACCACCACCTCGTCAAACGATGTGGCAAAGGCGAACAACGCACCAGAGATAACCCCGGGCGCAATCAGCGGCAGTGTCACCCGGCGGAAGGTCAGCAGTGGCGATGCGCCCAGGCTGGCCGCCGCGCGCACCAGGTTGTAGTTGAAGCCCTGCAAGGTGGCCGACACGGTAATGATGACGAACGGTACACCAAGCACCGCATGCACCAGAATCAGCGAGGTGAAGCTATTGCCCATCCCCAGCGGTGCAAAGAACAGGTAACTGGCTACACCGATAATCACGACCGGTACCACCATCGGCGAAATCACCAACGCCATCACCAGCGACTTGCCGGGGAAATCGCCACGGGTCAGGCCGATGGCCGCCAGGGTGCCGAACACCATGGCCAGCACCGTGGCTGCCGGGGCGACGATGATGCTGTTCTTCAGCGCACGCATCCATTCGGCCGAGCCGAAGAAGTCCTGGTACCACTGCAACGAGAAGCCCTGCAGCGGGTACACCAGGAAGCTGCCACTGTTGAACGACAGCGGCACGATCACCAATACCGGCAAGATCAGGAACAGCAGGATCAAACCGCAAAGAATGCGCAGGCTGTAGAACCAGACCCGCTCCACGGGCGACATGTATGGGCTCAGCATGACAAGGCTCCTCAGCTCAGGCGCAGGCGGCTGGCGCCGACCAGCCAGCTATAGATCAGGTACAACAGCACGGTCGCCAGCAGCAACAGCCCGCCCAGCGCGGTGGCCATGCCCCAGTTGATGCTGGTGTTGGTGTAGAAGGCAACGAAGTAGCTGACCATCTGGTCGTTCGGGCTGCCCAGCAGTGCCGGGGTGATGTAGTAGCCGATGGCCAGGATGAACACCAGCAGGCAACCCGCACCAACACCGGCGTAAGTCTGCGGGAAGTAAACCCGCCAGAAGCTCGCGAACGGATGGCAGCCCAGCGAAATTGCCGCACGCATGTAGCTGGGCGAAATGCCCTTCATCACGCTGTACAGCGGCAGGATCATGAACGGCAGCAGGATGTGCACCATCGAGATGTAAACGCCGGTACGGTTGAACACCAGTTCCAGCGGTTGATCGATGATGCCCATGGCCATCAGCGCGCTGTTGATCAGCCCGCCCGACTGCAGCAGCACGATCCACGCCGCCACCCGCACCAGGATCGAAGTCCAGAACGGCAGCAGCACCAGGATCATCAGCAGGTTGCTCTGCCGGGTCGGCAGATTGGCCAGCAAATAGGCCAGTGGGTAGGCCAGCACCAGGCAGATGGCGGTGATCACCACACCCATCCACAGGGTACGGGCAAAAATGTCCAGGTAAATGGCCTGGTCCGGGGTGGCCTTGGCCAGTTCGCCAAGGTCATCGATGCGGTGGTCGACAGAGGCCAGCAGGTAGAACGATGTCACCGAACTGGTATTGCGGCGTATCGCTTGCCAGTAGGCTGGGTCACCCCAACGCTCGTCGACGGCCTGCAGCGCGTCTTTATAAGAGGCAGGCTCAGCCTTGAAGGGCAGTGCCCGGGCGGTCTTGGTCAACAAGCTGCGGTAGCCGGCCAGCTCCATGTTCAAGCGCTTGGAAAGGTCGCCAAGGGTCTGGTTCTTGCGCGACTCGGCTAGGTCCTGGCTCAGCGCCTTGTACACGTCCTCGCCGGGCAGGCTCTTGCCATCCCACTGGCTGATGACCTCGACCGTGCGCGGCAGGCCGCCGACCACCTCCGGGTTGCCGACGCTCTTGTACAGCAGCGCTGCAATCGGCACCAGGAACACCAACAGAAGAAACAGCGCCAGCGGCGCGATCAACGCCTGCGCCTTCCAGCGGTTGACCCGCTCGGCGTGCTTTAGGCGCTGCTTGAGACTTGGACCTGCGCCTTCATTGAGGGGCACTGCAATGGCCATGGCGAACTCCGCGATACGAACTGAAAATGGGGCCGCTTTGCGGCCCCCTACACCGGACGCTTACTTCTTCGCCGCCCAGGCGTTGAAGCGTTGCTCCAGCTGCTCGCTGTTGTCAGCCCAGAAGGCCACATCGATCTGCACCTGATTGGCGATGTTCTCAGGCGTGGTCGGCATGTCCTTCTTTACCTCATCCGACAGCAGGCTCACGGCCTTGGAGTTGGACGGGCCATAGGCGATGTTTTCGGAGTAAGTCTTCTGCTGCTCGGGCTTGACGCTGTAAGCGATGAATTTCTTCGCCTCTTCTGCGTTCTTGGCACCTTTAGGGATCGCCCAAGCGTCAAAGTCGTAGATGCCGCCGTTCCACACCACCTTGAGGTTGCTCTCTTTCTGCACAGCGGCAATACGGCCGTTGTACGCAGAACTCATGACCACGTCACCCGAAGCCAGGAACTGCGGTGGCTGTGCACCCGCTTCCCACCACTGGATGCTGGGCTTGAGCTCATCGAGCTTTTTGAAGGCGCGGTCCTGGCCTTCCTTGGTGGCCAGCACTTTGTAGACGTCCTTGGGCGCAACGCCGTCGGCCATCAGTGCGAATTCCATGGTGTACTTGGCACCTTTGCGCAGGCCGCGCTTGCCTGGGAATTTCTTGGTGTCCCAGAAATCAGCCCAGCTGGTAGGTGCGGTTTTCAGCTTGTCGGCGTTGTAGGCCATGACCGTGGACCAGACGAAGAAGCCCACGCCGCACGGCTGGATGGCACCCGGCACGTAGTCACCCTCATTGCCAAACAGGGCCGGGTCGACCTCTTCGAACATGCCCTCATCGCAACCACGCGCCAGCTCTGGCGACTCAACCTCTACCAGGTTCCACGACACACTCTTGGTGTCGACCATCGCCTTGACCTTGGCCATTTCGCCGTTGTACTCACCGGCGACGATCTTGCCATTACCCGCCTTCTCCCATGGCTCGTAGAACGCTTTTACCTGGGCCGCCTTGTTGGCGCCCCCGAACGAGATCACGGTGAGGTCTGCGGCCATGACCTGGCCAGCGGCGAACAGCCCCAAGGCCAGGGCGGTCAGTTTCAACTGCTTGCGCATTCTTATTCTCTCCACAGTACAGGGTTGGTGAAGCAATCCATCAATGGGCTTCGGCAATCGGATCGAGCGCGCGGGCGTGCTCCACCTCCCAGCCCAGCGGTACTACATCGCCCACGGCCAACGCCGGGTCGAGCTCGGCAATGGGCTGTTTCACGAAGAAGTCGCCCTTGCCGCAAACTTCCAGGCGCACCCGCACGTGATCGCCCAGGTAAATGAATTCAGCCACCCGGCCAGAGAAGCGGTTCACGCAGCTTTCGCTGTGGCCGTTCAGACGTACGCGTTCGGGGCGGATCGACAAGGTGACCGGCTCGCCGACCTGGCCCACATTCACCGCCAGCGCCTCTACCCGCTCACCGCGCGGCAGCTGCACCTGGCAGCGCTTGCCATCACTGGCCAGCAGGGTGCCGTTGATGCGGTTGTTCTCGCCGATGAAGTTGGCGACGAAGGTGTTGCAGGGCTCTTCGTACAGCGTTCGCGGGTCGGCGATCTGCTGGATCTCGCCCTGGTGGAACACCGCCACGCGGTCGGACATGGTCAGCGCTTCGCCCTGGTCGTGGGTCACGTACACCACGGTCACGCCAAGGCGCTGGTGAATATGCTTGATCTCCATCTGCATGTGTTCACGCAGTTGCTTGTCCAGCGCCCCGAGCGGTTCGTCCATCAGCACCAGCTGCGGCTCGAACACCAGCGCACGGGCCAGGGCCACGCGCTGCTGCTGGCCGCCGGACAGCTGGCCGGGATAGCGCTTGGCGAAGGCATCGAGCTGGACCATGTTCAGCACGCGCTTGACCCGCTCGCTGATGTCGGTCTTGCTGAGGTTGCGCACGGTCAGCGGGAAGGCCAGGTTTTCGGCCACGGTCATGTGCGGGAACAGCGCGTAGTTCTGGAACACCATGCCGATGTCGCGCTTGTGCGGCGGCACGTTGTTGATCGAGCGCCCGGCCAGCTGAATTTCACCCGCGGTGGGCGTTTCGAAGCCGGCCAGCATCATCAGGCTGGTGGTCTTGCCCGAGCCGGACGGGCCGAGCAGGGTCAGGAACTCGCCCTTGCGAATCTCCAGGTTGAGGTCTTTGACGATCAGCGACTCGCCGTCGTAGCTCTTCTGCACACCACGGAAGCTGACCAGCGTTTCGCTGGTTGCAGCGTTCGACTTCGCCTCGCTCATGCCTGCACCTTCTTGTTGGATGACTGCGTAGGCAAAAGAGTAGAAGAGGCGCAAGCGGCCGAAAATCGGGGGTGCTGAGAGAATGCCATCATCCGGATGGAAGATTTGTTGTAGGGATTGCCCTACAAGGATGGCGGGATTGGAATGCCCTTGCGAACACTCCACCGAACCTGTGGGAGCGGGCACGCCCGCGAAGAGGCCGGCACAGCCATGGAGATCAGCAGGTAAGGCCCTTTCGCGGGCACGCCCGCTCCCACAGGGACGTCGACAGGTTCACCGAGAGTGCATGTCGCAATCAGACCAGCTTGTGCTCCATGGCGTACTTCACCAGCTCCGCCAACGAGTTCACTTTCAGCTTCTGCATCAGGCGCGCCTTGTGGGTGCTGATGGTCTTGCTCGACAGCGCCAGCTGCTGGGCGATGTCGTTGACGTTGGCGCCCTGGGCCAGGCGCTCGAACACCGAAAACTCGCGCTCCGACAGCAGCGTGTGCAACGGCCGCGACTCGGTCAGGCCCACTTCGAACACCATGCGGTCAGCCAGCGAAGGGTCGATGTAACGCCCGCCACCCGCCACCCGACGGATCGCGGTCAGCAACAGCGCCGGATCACTGTCCTTGGTGGCATAACCTGCCGCTCCGGCCTTCAGCGCCCGCGCCGCCATTTGTGCCTCGTCGTGCATCGACAACATCAGGATCGCGGGGGCATCGTGCAACGCACGTATCCGCGGGATCGCCTCCAGGCCATTCACACCCGGCATGGAGATATCCAGCAATACCACCTCACAGGGCGTGTGGCGCAAGGTTTCAAGCAGCTGCTCGCCGTTACCGGCCTCCCCCGCCACCTGCATGTCCTTGGCCAGGCCAATCAGCTGCTTGATACCCTCACGGACAATGGTGTGGTCTTCGGCCACCAGCACTCGAATCACGATCGCTCTCCTACTCCAACGGTATGGCCACGCTCAGGCTAGTGCCTTCGCCTGGCTCGCTGTCCAGCGCCATGCTGCCCCCCAACATCAGCACCCGCTCACGCACGCCCACCAGGCCAAACGAGGTGGGCCGGGTCTGCTCGCGGCAAAAGCCCTGGCCATCATCGCTGACCGTCATGCGCAATTGCCCCTGTGCAAGCACCAGCTCGATCTCCACGCTGTGCGCCTGGGCATGACGCATCACGTTGGTCAGTGCCTCCTGGAGGATACGGAATAACCCAATGGCCTTGGCATCGCTCAATGCTGGCAGATTATCCGGCACTTGTACCAGGCACGGGATCTGCGTGCGCGCCTCGAAACGCCGTGCCTGCCATTCGATGGCCGAAGCGATGCCGGCATCGAGGATTGGCGGGCGCAACGCCGTGGCCACGTCGCGCACCAACTGGAACAGCTGGGCGATCAGGCGTTTCATGCTAGCCAGGCGCTCGTTCAGGCCCGGGTCCAGCTCGGCAAAGGCCAGCTCGCACATCGACACTTCCAGCTTGAGCACCGTCAGCATCTGCCCCAGTTCATCATGCACTTCCCGGGCGATGCGGGCTTTCTCTTCTTCACGCACGCTTTCCAGGTGGGCCGACAGCTCGCGTAGCTGCTCCTGGGACTTGGCCAGTGCCATTTCCGCACGCTTGCCTTGGGTGATGTCCCACACCACACCGTCCCACACCACCTGGCCGTTACCCAGGCGCCGGGTACTGGCCTTGATGTCGGCCCAACGCTGTTCGCCCTGGCGGGTGAGGATACGGCCCTGCCAGGACCAGTCCTGGTCACTGGCCAGGGCCAGGTCCTGCACCCGGTGGTAATCGGCACGGTCCTCAGGGTGCACCAGGTTACGCAGCCCCATCTGCGGGTGCTGGATTTCACCAGGCGTATACCCCACCAGCGCCTCGCTGCCTTCACTGATGTAGGGAAACTCCAGATCGCCCTCGGCCGGGTCGCGCTCCAGACGAAATACCAGCCCCGGCACATTGCCAGCAATGCCCTTCAGCCGCGCCTCGCTTTCGCGCAGTGCCGCCAGGGCACGGTGGCGCTCGGTGACGTCGGCAAGGTAGACCACCAGGTATTCGGAATCACGAAAGCGCAGAAAACTCAGCGACAGCTCGACCGGCAGCAGGCTGTGGTCGGCCCGTCGGCACTGCGTCTCGAACTGGCCGATGCCCGTTGCCCCCGTACGCGCGCCTTTCCACAGTTCCAGCCAGCGGTCCATGTTAAGGCTTGGCTCGAAGTCACCCAGCGGCCGTTCCAGCAGCGCCCCCTCGGCGTAACCCAGCATGCGCTCGGCAGCGTGGTTGGCGTAGCGCACGTGGCTGTCCCAGTTGACCCACAAGATACCCACCGTGCTCTGGTCGATGGCGAACTGGCTCAATCGCAACGCCTCTTCGCGCACCTGGCGCTCCACCAGGCTTTCCCGCGTGGCCAACAGGCTGCGCTCCAGCTGGCGCTGCTGCCGGCGTTGCCACACCAACGTGGCCAGCGCGCACAACAGCAGCATGCCGAACAGCAAGGCCAGGTTCTGCCAGAAGCCAGGCGACTCGCTCAGGCGTGGGTACTTCGGCTGCAACCAGCGCTGGTGCATTTGCTCCAGCTCCTTGGCCGGCAATGCCTGCAGGCCACGCTCCAGCACGTCGGCCAGCAGTGGCCAGTCGCGTCGAGAGCCAATGCGCAGTAGCTGTGGCAGGCCTATATCGCCAACCACCGCCAGCTCACTGAACTCGCTCTCACGCGACAGGCGGCTGAGTCGGGCTTCATCCAGCACGGCGAAACTGGCCTGGCCACCTACCACCAGTTGCAAGGCCTCACGCTCGTTGGGTACCCCCTGCAGGTTGAGGTTGCCGTAGTTGCCACGCAGATAATCCGCCAGCTGGCTGGGCATGCGCACCGCCACGCGCTGCTCGGCCTCGAGCTTTTCCAGCTCTACCGCCATGGCCCCGGTGCGCGGCCCCACCACCAGTTGCGGCACGCGCATGTACGGGTCGCTGAACAACCACAGGCGCAGGCTGGCTGGCGTCTGGGTAAGGCCTGGGGCAAAGTCGATTTCCCCGGCCTGCAGGGCATGTTCAAGGCTGGTCTGGTCGGTGAAGTTGCGCCAGGTAAGGTCCAGGCGCAGTGCCTGCGCCAGGCTGTTCACCAGCTCTACGTTGGCCCCATACAGTTGCTGCAGGCGCCGGTCGAACTGGGCGTAGGGCGCTTGCAGCACCAGGCCGACGCGCAGGCTGCGATGGCTGTCCAGCCACTGCTGCTGCGCAGGTTCCAGTACAACCGTGGGCTGCGCCTCGGTCCTGGCCAAGGCTATCAAGGGCAGCCACAAGCAGCCGATAACCAACAGGCGACGCACTCGCTTCATCTACACGCTCGTCTTGGCAAAGGCGGCCATGCAGCATGGCCGTCACGGGCAAATACTATTAGGCTGCCGGTATCATTCTGGCCTTGGGTTGACGCATGTCCACACTTTATCGCACGACGCTGGCAATGTGCTGCCTGGCCTCGATCCTTCCGCTCGCCGCCGTGGCCGCCGATGCAGAAAAAGCACCCGCCACAACCGATGCACCCGCTGCCGAAGCCCCGCGCCCGCCGCTGCTGGAGCGCAGCCAGGAAGATGCCCTGGCCCTGGAGCGGCTGGTACCCAGGGCCGAGCAGCAGACGTTGCAGGCGGGCGCCGACAGCTTCCTGGCCTTGTGGAAGCCGGCCAACGACAGCGACCCGCAAGGGGCGGTGATCATCGTCCCGGGGGCTGGTGAAACGGCCGACTGGCCAAATGCCGTAGGCCCCCTGCGGCAAAAATTCCCGGATGTCGGCTGGCACAGCCTGAGCCTTAGCCTGCCGGATCTTCTGGCCGACAGCCCGCAGGCACGGGTTGAAGCCAAGCCGGCTGCCGAACCCGAAAAAACCCAGGGTGAAAGTGCGCCAGCCAAGGACGTACCCGCCGACGCCAATGCCAATGTCGCCCAGGCCACTGCTGCCGATGCCGATACGGCGGAAAGCACCGACGCCGAACAGGCCAGCGAGCAGACAGACCCGGCCGACGCCGAGCGCATTTTCGCCCGACTGGACGCTGCCGTGGCGTTTGCCCAACAGCACAATGCCCGCAGCATCGTGCTGATCGGACATGGCAGCGGTGCGTACTGGGCAGCCCGCTACCTGAGCGAAAAACAGCCACCGCACGTGCAGAAACTGGTGATGGTGGCTGCGCAGACGCCAGCGAGGGTGGAACATGACCTGGAAAGCCTGGCGCCAACCTTGAAGGTGCCGACAGCCGATATCTACTACGCCACCCGCAGCCAGGACCGCAGCGCAGCCGAACAGCGGCTGCAGGCCAGCAAGCGGCAGAAGGACAGCCAATACCGGCAGTTGTCGTTGATCGCCATGCCGGGGAACAAGGCAGCCGAGCAGGAGCAGTTGTTCCGCCGGGTGCGGGGATGGATAAGTCCACAGGGTTGAGCTGAAATCGATGGGGCCGCTTTGCGGCCCCGTTTTTTACAGGCCCCGACGCTTGCGGATCATGGCATAGGCCTGGTGCAACTCACGGGTACGCTCGGTCGCTTCCCGCACCTGCGCCTCACTGGCACCCGTGCCCGCCAGCTTGTCCGGGTGGTGACGGCTGACCAGCCGACGATAGGCCTGCTTGACCTTGTCGCCTTCGGTATCCGCCTCCACCGCCAACAAGCGCAAGGCAGCCGCATAGGTCATGGGGACACCTTCCGCCCCCGTAGCCTTGCGCGGCTCGTACTCCAGCGGCATGGCCTGCACCTGCCGCCGGCTCAGGCCCAGTTTCTGCCCCCAGTCCAGCAGCAGCTCACGCTCCTTGTTGCCCATCTTGCCGTCGGCCCAGACCATGCGCCAACAGGCACGCAAGGTGCCTTCCGCCGCATGTGGCTGCTGGCGAATGCGCCGCAGGTGCCTGCCAAGCCTGTCCTTGCCTGCCTTGCCACGGTTGAACGCATTGATAGCGCGTAGCCGGGCCGCTTCGGCCAGGTCCAGGCGCACCATCTCCTGACGCGCCTGCTGGATGTGCTGCTCGCCCACCCGACCATCGCACTTGGCCAGGCGCCCAAGCATCACGAACAGCAACTCGTCATCGCGCAAGGCCGGGCGCCCGCCCAGGCGCTCGCGCATGTCCTCCCAGCCATCCAGGCGCAAGCGGCGGTCAAGGGCCTGCCCAAGCAACAGGCCCAGCAAAGCGCCCGGAATGCTGGCCACGGCAAAGCCGGCGCCGGCGCCAATCAGTGTCCCTGGCCACCACATATCAGGCGCGCTCGCCAATCAGGCGCTCGGCTTCGGCCAAGCGCTCGAGCGTGCCGACATCCACCCAGTGCCCACGGTAGTGTTCGCCACTGACCTGCCCTGCCGCCATGGCCTGGCGCAACAGCGGTGCCAGCTTGAAGGCACCCGGTTGGCAGCCGTCGAACAGCGCAGGGTCCAGCACCGAAATGCCACTGAAAGTCAGCGTGCCCGGTGCCTCATCGCCATCGACGACTTGTTCGCCCAACAGGCGGAAGTCACCTCGGCCATGGTGGCCCGGGTTGTCGACCAGCACCAGGTGAGCAAGCCCTTGCAAGGGGGCTTGCAGGCGTGCGAAGTCGTAGTCGGTCCAGACATCGCCGTTCACCAGTAGGAATGACTCATCACCCAGCAAAGGCAAGGCCTTGAAGATGCCTCCACCGGTTTCCAGCGGCTCGCCCTCGGGCGAATATTGGATGCTCAGACCAAAGCGGCTACCGTCACCCAGGTGGTCTTCGATTTGCTGGCCGAGCCAGGCATGGTTGATCACCACCTCGTTAACGCCTGCCGCCGCCAGGGCGCGCAGGTGATACTCGATCAGCGGCTGGCCGGCCACCGGGACCAGCGGTTTTGGGGTGTGCAGGGTCAGCGGGCGCATGCGCTCGCCTTTACCCGCCGCCAGGATCATTGCCTTCATGCACGCGCTCCGGCCTGCAACTGTGCGATCAGTTCACGCAGCTCCGCCAATTCGGGCCGGCGGCTGATCACTTCTTCTATATAGGCGAAGAAACGCGGCACGTCGCCCAGGTAACGGGGTTTACCGTCACGGTGGCAGATACGGGCGAAGATACCGATCACCTTCAGGTGGCGCTGCACGCCCATCAGGTCGCTGGCACGCTGGAACGCCTCGAAGTCGGCCTGTACCGGGATACCGGCAACCTGCGCCTTCTGCCAGTAGTCACGCAGCCAACCTTCGACCCGTGGCTGAGGCCAGCTGAGGAAGGCGTCCTTGAACAGGCAGGTGATGTCGTAGGTGACCGGGCCGTACACCGCGTCCTGGAAGTCCAGCACGCCGGGGTTGGGGGTGCTTTGCATCAGGTTGCGCGGCATGTAGTCGCGGTGCACCAACACCTTGGGCTGGGCCAGGGCACTGTCGATCAGCAGTTGGCTGATACGCTGCCAGGCAGCCTTCTGGGCATCGGTGAAGGTCAGGCCCAGTTCACGGCCCACGTACCACTCCGGGAACAATTCCACTTCACGGCGCAGCAGCGCGTCGTCGTAGCTGGGCAGTGGCGCGTCCATCGGCAGGCGCTGGAAGGCCAGCAGAGCATCGATGGCATCTGCGAACAGCCCGTCGGCGTTGTCGGCATCAATGATATCAAGGTATGTCTGGTGGCCCAGATCACCCAGCAGCAGGAAGCCGCGCTCCAGGTCCTGGGCGTGGATCAGCGGCACATGCACGCCAGCGCTGGCCAGCAGGTGGTCGATGGCGACGAACGGTCGGCAGTTCTCCTGCGGAGGCGGTGCGTCCATGACCACAAAGCTGTGGCCGGCGCCCTGCCAGCGGAAGTAGCGGCGGAAGCTCGCGTCGCTGCTGGCCGCAGTCAGGCTGCCGGCCGGCACTTCGCCCCAGGCGTTTTTGCGGAAAAGATCATTGAGCTGCTCATCGAGCCAGACCGTCAGTTGTTGCAAGCGTACATCGTGTTCAGGCATTACAAGGGTCTCCGACGGCCCTAGCCGTCAAGCGGGTCATGCTTTATTATCCAGCATCTTTTTCAGACCATCGAGAGGCGTGCGGCCCCACACGCGGGCAGATGGCACGCAGGAAGCCCGGACTAATAAGATGGCATTGAAATCCCCCGCGTTTCGTAGAAAGTTTCCGTTGCTGGTAACCGGCGGTCTGCTGGCCCTGCAACCTCTGGCCACCTCATACGTAGTGGCAGCCGAACAGTTCGACTGCCAAGTGTCCGCCTCCGGTGGTTGGGACTGCAAGCCCAAAGCGCCAGTCAACAACCTGCCGCCGCGCCCGGTGCACGAAGGTGCGGCTGTAAGCTCCGGCACAGCAGCCGCAAGCGAGGCCGAAACCGCAGACCAGCCGATGCTGGTCACCGAGGCCAAAGGCCGTGGCCTGAAGTCGCGCAGCGAAGACTACAGCCACCTCGACTGGGTACCGCGTGACAAGCTCACCGCCGCACAGCTGGCCGAAACCGGCCCGTACTGCGGTGGCGCCTATATCGAGCCAACCCGCCCGGGTATGGCCGACACCACGCCGAAAGACGAGTCGCCGACCTACATCAACGCCAAGGTGT
The DNA here is from genome assembly GCF_001320605.1 of Pseudomonas sp. NBRC 111133. Lineage (NCBI taxonomy): Bacteria > Pseudomonadati > Pseudomonadota > Gammaproteobacteria > Pseudomonadales > Pseudomonadaceae > Pseudomonas > Pseudomonas sp. NBRC 111133. The sequence continues at coordinate 18,762 of NZ_BCBJ01000063.1, forward strand.
CCAAGTATCAGCAGGAGCAGCAGATCGCTACCCTCGCCGGTGACGTGGTAATGCGCCAGGGCAGCATGCAGGCCGAGGCCGACGAGGCCAACCTCTACCAGGCCGAAAACCGTGGCGAGCTCAAGGGCAACGTCAAGATCCGTGACAACGGTTCGCTGGTGGTCGGTGACCAGGCACAGATCCAGCTCGACACGGGCGAAGCCCAGGTCGACAACGCCGAATACGTGATGCACAAGTCGCACATCCGCGGCAACGCCTTGTATGCCAAGCGTGGTGAAAACGCCATCATCCGCCTGAAGGACGGTACGTACACCACCTGCGAACCGGGCAGCAACGCCTGGCAGCTGAAGGGCAACAACATCACCCTGAACCCGGCCACCGGTTTCGGTACTGCGACCAACGTTACGCTGCGGGTCAAGGATTTCCCGGTGTTCTACACACCGTACATCTACTTCCCGATCGACGACCGTCGTCAGTCCGGCTTCCTGCCGCCATCGTTCAGCACCAGCAGCGACACCGGCTTCATGCTGGTCACGCCGTACTACTTCAACCTGGCGCCCAACTACGACGCCACGTTGTACCCGCGTTACATGACCAAACGCGGCTTGCTGATGGAAGGCGAGTTCCGCTACCTGACGCCTTCGAGCGAAGGCCAGTTCGGCGGCGCCTACCTGAACGACAAAGACGACGACCGCAAAGACCAGACTGACTACAAAGAACAGCGCTGGATGGTCAACTGGCAGCACAAAGGCGGTTTGGACGAGCGCCTGATGACCGAGGTGAACTACACCGACATCAGCGACCCGTTCTACTTCCAGGACCTGGAATCCGACCAGATCGGCGTCGAAAGCAAGGACTTCCTCGATCAGCAGGGCGCATTGACCTGGCGTGGCGACAGCTACACTGCGCGGTTGAACGTGCATGCCTACGAGGCAGCGACCATTTCGCAGATCACGCCTTATGATCGCCTGCCGCAGATCACCTTCAATGGTGTGCTGCCTTATCAGCCAGGCGGGTTGAACTTCGCTTACGAAACCGAGGCTGCGCGCTTCGACCGCGATTTGAAGAACGACTTCGTTCTAGATAAAGATGGCAACCCGGACTTCTCTGCCGGGGCAGCCGGTCGCCGGCTTGACGAGAACATCCAGGGTATTGAACGCGCCAACGGAACACGTTTGAACGTCGCGCCGTCGGTCAGCTACCCAATGACAGCCAGCTACGGCTTCCTCACGCCCAAGCTGAAGTATGCCTACACCCAGTACGATCTCGACCTGGACAGCAAAGGCAAAGCCGACGCAATCGCCTTGCAGAGCGCGGACCCAAGCGCCTACGGTAGCTATGACAGCACCGTGAGCCGCGATGTGCCGATCTTCAGTGTCGACAGCGGCCTGTATTTCGACCGCAACACGTCGCTGTTCGGTACCAATTACAAACAGACCCTCGAGCCGCGCATGTTCTACCTCTACGTCCCGTACAAGGACCAGAAGGACATCCCGCTGTTCGATACCAGCGAAACCCTGTTCAGCTACGACTCGCTGTTCCGCGACAACCGTTTCAGCGGTACCGACCGTATTGGCGACGAGAACAAGCTGTCGCTGGGCGTGACCACCCGCTGGATCGAAGACAACGGTTTCGAGCGCCAGAACTTCAGCATCGGCCAGGCTTACTACTTCAAGGACCGCAAGGTCCAGTTGCCGGGCATCGATTATCGCAAACGGGATTACGCGCAGTCTGATGTATCGCCGTATGCGCTGGTATACAACTACTATTTCAACCGCGACTGGCGCTTCAATTCGGACTTCAACTGGGACCCGGACAGCCACAGCACCCGTTCGGGTAGCGCAATGTTCCATTACCAGCCTGAAGACAATCCGAACAAGGTCGTAAACGTTGGTTACCGCTATCGCAATGACACCATTGCCTATGACTCCTCGACGGGCACATGGAGGGTGGACGGCGGCGACTACGGCAACCCAGGCGATCCGAACTACATCAAAAACTACTACAAGATCCAGCAGCATGACTTCTCGGTCATCTGGCCGATCGTTCCGCAGTGGAGCGTCATCGCTCGCTGGCAGCATGACTACAACCGCAACCGTACCCTGGAAGCCATGGGCGGTTTCGAGTACGACAACTGCTGCTGGAAGCTGCGCCTGATCAACCGTTACTGGATCGATTACGACGACTTCAGCCAGGCGCTTCCGCAGAACGAAAAAGGCGACCACGGTATCTTCCTTCAGATCGTTCTGAAAGGCCTCGGTGGTGTAGTGGGCAACAAGGTCGAATCTTTCCTCGACCAAGGCATTCAAGGTTACCGTGAACGTGAAGACCAAGCTTATTGATCGTCTGCGCCCAGTGTTGCTGGGCGCCGCTTTGCTGAGTGGCGCGGTGCATGCCGCGGTGCAACCTCTTGATCGCGTGGTGGCCATCGTCGACAACGACGTGGTCATGCAAAGCCAGCTGGACCAGCGCGTCCACGAGGTGCAGCAAACCATCGCCAAGCGCGGCGGCGGCGTGCCGCCGACCGGCGCCCTGGAACAGCAGGTACTGGAACGCCTGATCGTCGAGAACCTGCAGCTGCAGATCGGCGAGCGTTCCGGCATCCGCATTACCGACGAAGAGCTGAACCAGGCCATCGGCACCATTGCCCAGCGCAATGGCATGTCGCTGGACCAGTTCCGTGCTGCCCTGGCCCACGACGGCCTGTCGTTCGACGACGCCCGCGAACAGGTCAAGCGCGAGATGATCATCAGCCGCGTGCGCCAGCGCCGTGTGGCCGAGCGCATCCAGGTGTCGGAGCAGGAAGTGAAGAACTTCCTCAACTCCGACATGGGCAAGATGCAGATGTCGGAAGAGTACCGCCTGGCCAACATCCTGATCCCGACCCCGGAAGCAGCCAGCTCGGATGACATCCAGAAGGCTGCGCGCCAGGTTGGCGATGTGTACCAGCAGCTCAAGCAAGGCGCGGACTTTGGCCAAATGGCTATCGCCCGTTCGGCCAGCGAAAACGCCCTGGAAGGCGGCGAGATGGGCTGGCGTAAAGCCGGCCAGCTGCCACCCGACTTCGCCAAGATGCTCAGCAGCATGCCGGTCGGCGAAATTACCCAGCCTATCCGCATCCCTAACGGCTTCATCATCCTCAAGCTCGAGGAGAAGCGCGGGGGTAGCGAGAACGTGCTGCGTGACGAAGTGCATGTACGCCACATCCTGATCAAGCCAAGCGAGATCCGCAGCGATGCGGCCACCGAGCAACTGGCCGAGCGCCTGTACGACCGCATCAAGAACGGCGAAGACTTCGGCGAACTGGCGAAGAGCTTCTCGGAAGACCCAGGCTCGGCGCTTAACGGCGGCGACCTCAACTGGGTAGACCCGAACAGCCTGGTACCGGAGTTCCGTGAACAGATGGCCAACGCCCAGCAAGGCGTGGTGACCAAACCGTTCAAGACCCAGTACGGCTGGCACGTTCTGGAAGTGCTGGGCCGCCGCGCCACCGACAGCACCGAGCAGGCTCGCGAACAGCAGGCCCTGAGCGTTCTGCGTAACCGCAAGTACGACGAAGAGCTGCAAACCTGGCTGCGCCAGATCCGCGACGAAGCCTATGTTGAAATCAAGCTGCCTGGCGCTGACCAGGCCGCCCAGTGAAGCCCCTGCGCTTCGCCGTCACTCCCGGTGAACCAGCCGGCATAGGTCCCGACCTGTGCCTGCTGCTCGCCGCAGACGCCCAGCCCCACCCCCTGATCGCCATCACCAGCCGTGACCTGCTCGCCGAGCGGGCCACGCAGCTGGGGCGGGCTGTCAGCCTGCTGCCGGTAGGCCCGAGCCAATGGCCCGACCAGCCGGCACCCGCAGGCAGCCTTTACGTCTGGGATACCCCCCTCGCTGCCCCGGTAGCGCCAGGCCAGCTCGACAAAGCCAACGCCGCGTTCGTGCTGGAGACCCTGACCCGTGCAGGCCAAGGCTGCCTGGACGGGCGCTTCGCCGGGATGATCACCGCCCCTGTGCACAAGGGTGTTATCAACGAAAGCGGTATCGCCTTCTCCGGGCATACCGAATTCCTTGCCGAACTGACCCACACCGCACAGGTGGTGATGATGCTGGCCACCCGTGGCTTGCGTGTGGCCCTGGTGACCACACACCTGCCGCTGCGTGATATTGCCGACGCCATCACTGCCGAGCGCGTAGAGCGTGTAACCCGTATCCTGCATGCCGACATGCGCGACAAATTCGGCATCGCCAACCCGCGCATTCTGGTGTGCGGCCTCAACCCGCATGCGGGCGAGGGCGGCCATCTTGGCCGCGAAGAAATCGACATCATCGAGCCGACCCTGGCCCGCCTGCGCACCGAAGGCATGGACCTGCGCGGGCCACTGCCGGCCGATACCCTGTTTACCCCCAAATATCTGGAGCACTGCGACGCGGTGCTGGCGATGTACCACGACCAGGGCCTGCCCGTACTCAAGTACAAAGGCTTCGGCGCTGCGGTCAACGTAACCTTGGGCCTGCCGATCATCCGCACGTCGGTCGACCACGGCACCGCCCTGGACCTGGCCGGCACCGGCAAGGTCGACACCGGCAGCCTGCGCGTCGCGCTGGAAACCGCCTACCAGATGGCCGAGAACCGACCATGAACGAGCAATACCAACACCGGGCGCGCAAGCGTTTCGGCCAGAACTTCCTGCACGACGCCGGCATCATCGACCGCATCCTGCGTGCCATCAACGCCAAGGCAGGCGAACACCTGCTGGAAATCGGCCCGGGCCAGGGCGCCCTGACCGAAGGCCTGCTGGGCAGCGGTGCACAGCTGGATGTGGTGGAACTGGACAAAGACCTGGTGCCGATCCTGCAGCACAAGTTCGCTGACCGCAGCAACTTCCGCCTGCACCAGGGTGACGCCCTGAAGTTCGACTTCAACCAGCTGGGCGTGCCGCCACGCAGCCTCAAGGTGGTCGGCAACCTGCCCTACAACATCTCCACCCCACTGATCTTCCACCTGCTCAGCCATGCCGGGCTGATCCGCGACATGCACTTCATGTTGCAGAAGGAAGTGGTCGAGCGCATGGCCGCCGGCCCCGGTGGTGGGGATTGGGGGCGTTTGTCGATCATGGTGCAGTACCACTGCCGGGTCGAGCACCTGTTCAACGTCGGCCCTGGCGCCTTCAACCCGCCGCCGAAAGTGGACTCGGCCATCGTGCGCCTGGTACCGCACGAAGTGCTGCCCCACCCGGCCAAAGATGCCAAGCTGCTGGAGCAGGTGGTGCGCGAGGCGTTCAACCAGCGCCGCAAGACCCTGCGCAACACCATGAAGGGCCTGCTCGACAGCGCAGCCATCGAAGCTGCCGGCGTGGACGGCAGCCTGCGCCCTGAACAGCTGGACCTGGCGGCCTTTGTGCGCCTGGCTGACCAGTTGGCTGACCAGCAAGCCTGATTTCGCCTGTACCGGCCTCTTCGCGGGCAAACCCGCGAAGAGGCCGGCATATCCAACCTAGCCCTCAAGCCCCCTCGGCGCTGGCCCTCCCCCCTCCCAATGGCCTAGACTGCATTATTGCGTCAGTTCGCCCAAGGCCCTTGCATGTCCGACCCCCGCTATCAAATCGACGTCAGCGTCGTGACCCGCTACCTGAAAGAACAATCCGACCCGGAAAACAGTCGTTTCGCGTTCGCCTACACCATCACCGTGCAGAACAACGGCTCGCTCAAGGCCAAGCTGTTGTCGCGGCACTGGCTGATCACCAACGGTGACGGCGAAGTCGAGGAAGTGCGCGGCGCCGGTGTGGTTGGTCAGCAACCCAACATCGACCCGGGCCAGAGCCACACCTACAGCAGTGGTGCGGTCATCAGCACCCGCGTGGGCACCATGCAGGGCAGCTACCAGATGTTCGCCGAAGACGGTAAGCGCTTCGACGCCGACATCGCGCCCTTCCGCCTGGCGGTGCCCGGGGCGCTGCACTGATGGCCACCTACGCCGTCGGCGATCTGCAAGGCTGCCTGCAACCTCTCAAGTGCCTGCTGGAACGCGTCAACTTCAACCCGGCCGTCGACCGCCTGTGGCTGGTCGGCGACCTGGTCAATCGCGGCCCCGAGTCGCTGGAAACCCTGCGCTTCCTGTACTCGATCCGCCAGTCGCTGGTCTGCGTGCTGGGTAACCATGACCTGCACCTGCTGGCCGCCTGGCATAACGTCGAGCGCCTGAAAAAAAGCGACACCCTGCGCGAAATCATCGAAGCGCCGGATGCCGATCAACTGTTCGACTGGCTGCGCCAGCAAAAGCTGCTGCATTACGACGAGGCACGCGGCATTGCCATGGTGCATGCCGGCATCCCGCCACAGTGGACGCTGGGCCAGGCACTTGGCCTGGCGGCTGAGGTGGAAGAAGTACTGCGCGACGATGGCCGCCTGAAGCTGTACCTCGACGGCATGTACGGCAATGAGCCGAACAAGTGGAGCAAGAACCTCACCGGCGTGGAACGTCTGCGGGTCATCACCAATTACTTCACCCGCATGCGCTTCTGCACCGCCGAGGGCAAGCTCGACCTCAAGAGCAAAGAGGGCCTGGGCACCGCGCCCAAGGGCTACAAGCCCTGGTTCGCACACAAGGACCGCCGCTCGCGGCATGTGAAGATCATCTTCGGCCACTGGGCGGCCCTCGAAGGCCGCGTAGACGCGCCAGGCGTCATCGCCCTGGACACCGGCTGCGTGTGGGGCGGCGCCATGACCCTGTACAACGTCGACAGCGGCGAATACCACCGCTGCGACTGCGCCGACGACGGCACCCTGCGCCCGCCGGCACAACCCACTACACTCAACGACCACACCTGAAGGAAGTAGTACCCATGAGCGAATTCAAGCGCATCCCTCCCGAGCAGGCACTGGCACTGCGCGCGCAAGGTGCGGTCGTCGTCGATATTCGCGACCCGCAGGCCTTTGCCGCAGGCCACATCACGGGTGCCCAGCACCTGGATAACCACTCGGTTGCCGAGTTCATCCGCAATGCCGACCTCGATGCCCCGACCCTGGTGGTCTGCTACCACGGCAACTCCAGCCAGAGCGCTGCCGCCTACCTGGTAGGCCAGGGCTTCTCCAACGTGTACAGCGTGGACGGCGGCTTCGAACTGTGGCGCGCCACCTACCCGGCCGAGACCGCCCAAGGCAGCGCCGAATAAATATTTTCATTTTTCCTGCAGCCCGCGCCCCGTGCGGGCTTGCGGCTTATCTGACGAACGGTCGTTCGTAACTTCTGCCCACCTCGCCCCTTGACCTTGCAGATAACCAACTACGCTTAAGCTCAGGCCATCCAAAAAAGGGGAGAGCCGGTACACCGGCGTGCGGGTCATCGGTAGCGTTACAGGGTGTTCTGGGGGGTATACAGCAATCGGCGAACCCGGTTGCATGCCAGCATCAGCTGACTGATCCGGCGTCGTCTCCACGTATCGAGCGAGGTGACGTCATGAGTATTTTTAGCCACTTCCAACAACGTTTCGAGTCTACGCGCCAGGAAGAACTCTCGCTGCAGGAGTACCTCGAGCTGTGCAAAGAGGATCGCAGTGCCTACGCATCGGCGGCCGAACGGCTGTTGCTGGCCATCGGTGAGCCAGAGCTGATCGACACCTCTACCAACTCCAGGCTGTCGCGCATCTTTTCCAACAAGGTAATTCGCCGCTATCCGGCCTTTGCCGACTTCCATGGCATGGAAGAGTGCATCGACCAGATCGTTTCGTACTTCCGCCACGCTGCCCAAGGCCTGGAAGAGAAGAAACAGATCCTCTATCTGCTGGGCCCGGTGGGCGGCGGCAAGTCGTCGCTGGCCGAAAAACTCAAGCAGCTGATGGAAAAGGTGCCGTTCTACGCGATCAAGGGTTCGCCGGTGTTCGAGTCACCCTTGGGTTTGTTCAATGCCACCGAAGATGGGGCCATTCTCGAGGAAGAGTTCGGCATCCCACGGCGCTACCTGAACACCATCATGTCACCATGGGCCACCAAACGCCTGCAGGAGTTTGGCGGCGATATCTCCAAGTTCAAGGTAGTGAAACTCTACCCGTCGATTCTCAACCAGGTCGCCATTGCCAAGACCGAGCCCGGCGACGAGAACAACCAGGACATCTCGGCCCTGGTCGGCAAGGTCGATATCCGCAAGCTTGAAGAGTACCCACAGAACGACGCCGACGCTTACAGCTACTCGGGCGCGCTGTGCCGGGCCAACCAGGGCCTGATGGAATTCGTCGAAATGTTCAAGGCGCCTATCAAGGTTCTGCACCCCTTGCTCACTGCCACACAGGAAGGCAACTACAACAGTACCGAAGGCCTTGGGGCGATTCCCTATACCGGTATCCTGCTGGCGCACTCCAACGAATCGGAGTGGCACACCTTCCGCAACAACAAGAACAACGAAGCGTTCATCGACCGGATCTACATCGTGAAGGTGCCGTACTGCCTGCGCGTCAGCGATGAGATCAAGATCTACGACAAGCTGCTGGTCAACAGCTCGCTGTCCAAGGCCCATTGCGCGCCAGACACGCTCAAGATGCTGGCTCAGTTCACGGTGCTTTCCCGCCTCAAAGAGCCGGAAAACTCCAATATCTACTCGAAGATGCGCGTTTACGACGGGGAAAACCTCAAGGATACCGATCCCAAGGCCAAGTCGATCCAGGAATACCGGGACTCCGCTGGCGTTGATGAAGGCATGAACGGCCTTTCGACCCGCTTCGCCTTCAAGATCCTGTCCAAGGTGTTCAACTTCGACCCACACGAGATTGCCGCCAACCCGGTGCACTTGCTGTACGTGCTGGAACAGCAGATAGAACAGGAACAGTTCCCGGCGGAAGTGCGCGAACGCTATCTGCGCTACCTGAAGGAATACCTGGCACCACGCTACATCGAGTTCATCGGCAAGGAAATCCAGACGGCCTACCTGGAGTCCTACAGCGAATACGGCCAGAACATCTTCGACCGCTATGTGCTGTACGCCGACTTCTGGATCCAGGACCAGGAATACCGCGACCCGGAAACCGGCGAAATCCTCAACCGCATCGCCCTCAACGAGGAGCTGGAAAAGATCGAGAAACCGGCCGGCATCAGCAACCCGAAAGACTTCCGTAACGAGATCGTCAACTTCGTACTGCGCGCACGCGCCAACAACAACGGCAAAAATCCAAGCTGGCTGAGCTATGAAAAACTGCGGGTCGTGATCGAGAAGAAAATGTTCTCCAACACCGAAGACCTGCTGCCCGTCATCAGCTTCAACGCCAAGGCCAGCAAAGAGGACCAGAAGAAACACAACGACTTCGTCACCCGGATGGTGGAGCGTGGATACACCGACAAACAGGTGCGCCTGCTGTCGGAATGGTACCTGCGGGTCAGGAAATCGCAATAAAGCGACAAGCTATACACCGTGCGCCCAAGGCTGCCATGCCGGCCTTGGGCGGCGGCAGCTGCTTTGCTGCCATGACGTGCAGCAGCTCGTAGCTTGAAGCGTGCAGCTGTTCCCAGCTACCGGAGGGACCATGAGCTACGTTATCGACCGACGCCTGAACGGCAAGAACAAGAGCACGGTCAACCGCCAGCGCTTTTTGCGGCGGTACCGCGAACACATCAAGAAGGCCGTCGAAGAGGCGGTGAGCCGCCGTTCCATCATGGACATGGAACATGGCGAGCAGATCAGCATTCCCGGTCGCGACATCGACGAACCGGTGCTGCACCATGGTCGCGGGGGCAAACAGACCATCGTGCACCCTGGCAACAAGGAATTCACTGCAGGTGAACACATCCCAAGGCCGCAAGGCGGCGGGGGTGGCGGCGGTGGCCGTGGCAAGGCCGGTAATTCCGGCGAAGGCATGGATGAATTCGTCTTCCAGATCACTCAGGAAGAGTTTCTCGAATTCATGTTCGAAGACCTCGAACTGCCCAACCTGGTCAAGCGCCACCTGACAGGCGCCGATACCTTCAAGACCGTGCGCGCCGGCATCGCCAATGAAGGTAACCCGTCGCGCATCAATATCGTGCGTACCCTGCGCTCGGCCCATGCCAGGCGCATCGCCCTGACCGGAAGCAGCCGTGCGCTGCTGCGCGAAGCACAAAAGGAACTTGCCCGCCTGCGGGTCGAAGAACCGGACAATTTCACCGATATCCAGGAAGTCGAACAGGAAATCGAACGCTTGAAGGCGCGCATCAACCGCCTGCCCTTCCTCGACACCTTCGACCTCAAGTACAACCTGCTGGTCAAGCAGCCCAACCCCAGCTCGAAGGCGGTGATGTTCTGCCTGATGGACGTGTCCGGCTCGATGACCCAGGCCACCAAGGACATCGCCAAGCGCTTCTTCATCCTGTTGTACCTGTTCCTCAAGCGTAACTACGACCGCATCGAAGTGGTGTTCATCCGCCACCACACCAGCGCCCGGGAAGTCGACGAGGAGGAGTTCTTCTACTCACGGGAAACGGGCGGCACCATCGTTTCCAGTGCACTCAAGCTGATGCAGGAGATCATGGCCGAACGCTACCCGGCCAGCGACTGGAACATCTATGCCGCGCAGGCCTCTGATGGCGATAACTGGAACGACGACTCGCCCATCTGCCGCGAGATCCTCTCCAAGCAGATCATGCCGCATGTGCAGTACTACACTTACGTCGAGATCACCCCCCGTGAGCACCAGGCGCTGTGGTATGAATACGAACGCATCGGTGAAGCCTACCCCGACACGTTCGCTCAGCAGCAGCTGGTATCGGCCGGCGACATCTACCCGGTCTTCCGTGAACTCTTCCAGCGCAGGTTAGCCACATGACCGCCAGAGCACAGAGACGCCAACCCATTTCCACCGGGTCCGAGTGGACGTTCGAGCTGATCCAGACCTACGATCGGGAAATCAGCCGCCTGGCCGAGCGTTACGCCCTGGACACCTACCCCAACCAGATCGAGGTGATCACGGCCGAGCAGATGATGGACGCCTACGCCTCGGTCGGCATGCCGCTGGGCTACCACCACTGGTCCTACGGGAAGCAGTTCCTCAGCACGGAAAAGTCGTACAGCCGAGGCCAGATGGGCCTGGCCTACGAAATCGTGATCAACTCCGACCCGTGCATCGCCTACCTGATGGAAGAAAACACCATGTGCATGCAGGCACTGGTGATCGCCCACGCCTGCTACGGCCATAACAGTTTCTTCAAGGGCAATTACCTGTTCCGCACCTGGACCGACGCCAGTTCGATCATCGACTACCTGGTGTTCGCCAAGCAGTACATCGCCCAGTGCGAAGAGCGTCATGGCATTGATGCCGTGGAAGACCTGATCGACTCCTGCCATGCCCTGATGAACTACGGTGTGGACCGCTACAAGCGGCCCTACCCTATTTCCGCCGAGGAAGAACGGCGCCGGCAACAGGAGCGCGAGGAGCACCTGCAGCGCCAGATCAATGACCTGTGGCGCACCATTCCGAAAAGCGCCGAAAAGGGTAACGACCGCGATGACGGGCGCTTCCCCGCCGAACCTCAGGAAAACATCCTGTATTTCATCGAGAAAAACGCCCCGCTGCTGGAGCCCTGGCAACGTGAAGTGGTGCGCATCGTGCGCAAGATTGCCCAGTACTTCTACCCGCAGCGCCAGACCCAGGTGATGAACGAAGGCTGGGCGACGTTCTGGCACTACACCCTGATGAACGACCTGTACGACGAGGGGTTGATTACCGAAGGCTTCATGATGGAGTTCTTGCAGTCGCACACCAGCGTGGTGTTTCAGCCCGGCTTCGACAGCCCGTACTACAGCGGCATCAACCCGTATGCACTGGGCTTTGCTATGTACACCGACATCCGCCGCATGTGCGAGAACCCAACCGAGGAAGATCGCCGCTGGTTCCCCGACATTGCCGGCAGCGACTGGCTTTCTACCATCAAGTTCGCCATGAGCAGTTTCAAGGACGAAAGCTTCATCCTGCAGTATCTGTCGCCTAAAGTGATGCGCGACCTCAAGCTGTTCAGCATCCTCGATGACGACCAGCGCGACGACCTGCTGGTGCCCGCCATTCACGACGAAGCGGGGTACCGGGTGATTCGTGAGCAGTTGGCAGCGCAGTACAACCTGGGCAACCGCGAACCGAACGTGCAGATCTGGAGCGTCGACCGCCGTGGCGACCGCTCGCTGACCCTGCGCCACCAGCAGCACAACCGCAAACCGCTGGGCGACTCGACCGATGAAGTGCTCAAGCACCTGCACCGCCTGTGGGGCTTCGATATCCACCTGGAAACCGTGCAAGGTGAGCAGGTGATGAAGACCCATCACATGCCGCCGCGTGGCGAGCACGGCGAAAGCGCGGACTACGGCCGCATGGACCTGGCAGTCATCCACCACCTCTAGTGCAACGCCATAACTGCCGACAGGGTATTCTGTCGGCAGTTATGGAGAGCTGCACATGCACATCTACAAAGTCGGCGGCGCCGTGCGCGACCGCCTGCTCGGCCGCCCGGTCAGCGATATCGACTGGCTGGTGGTGGGCGCCACCGTCGAAGAAATGCTCGCCAACGGCTATCGGCCGGTCGGCGCTGATTTCCCGGTGTTCCTGCACCCGAAAACCGGCGAGGAATACGCACTGGCGCGCACCGAGCGCAAGAGCGGGCGCGGCTATGGTGGTTTCACCTTTCACGCCAGCCCTGACGTGACCCTGGAAGAAGACCTGATCCGCCGCGACCTCACCATCAATGCGATGGCCGAGGATGAGGCGGGCACGGTGTACGACCCCTACCATGGCAAGGCCGATCTCGATCAGCGCCTGTTACGCCACGTTTCCCCGGCATTCGCAGAAGATCCTTTACGCGTGCTGCGCGTTGCGCGGTTTGCTGCCCGCTATGCACCACTGGGTTTCCGGGTTGCCGAAGAGACTCTGGAGCTGATGCGCCAGATCAGTGCTTCGGGGGAGCTGCAAGCACTGACAGCCGAGCGTAGCTGGAAGGAAATCGAGCGGGCATTGATGGAAGCGCAGCCGCAGGTGTTCTTCCAGGTGCTGCGTGCTTGCGATGCACTGCAAGCGCTGCTGCCTGAGCTTGCAGACAACTCACGGGCATTGGCAGCCCTGGAGCAAGCGGCGGTGCACGAGCAGCCCTTGCACGTACGCTGGGCATGCCTGCTGAGCGGCTTGGCACCGGCCTCGATCAAAGCCGTCAACCAGCGCCTCAAGGCGCCTCGGGAATGCCAGGAGCTGGCGCTGCTGACAGGGGAATGTCTGACGCAGGGCAATCAGGCGCTGGCGTTACCTGCGGCGGTACTGCTGGAGCTGTTGCAGAAGTTCGACGTATATCGGCGGCCGCAGCGGTTCGAGGATTTTATTGCGGCGTGCGAGATGGTGGCGCTGGGTGATGGCAAGGAGGGTTATCCACAGGCAGCGTATCTGCGTGGCGCAGCGGCGGCGGTACGGGCGGTGGATGTGAAGCCCCTGGTGCAGGCCGGGCTGACGGGCCAGGCACTGGGCGAAGCACTCAAGGCTGAGCGATTGAAGGCGATTGAAGCCTACATCGGTGTTGCAGAAGGGTGATTTTTTGGCTGTCTGTACTGGCCCTTTCGGGCTAAAGCCGCTCCTACAGGGACCGCGTTTGCTCGGCATCCCGCGATCTCTGTAGGAGCGGCTTTAGCCGCGAAAGGGCCGGTACAGGCTTATGCTGGAGTCAACTGCAACCCACGCCATTCAAAGGCGACCGGCGCCAACACCTGATCAATCTGCGCCTCCTGCCACAACTGCGCCATGGTCTTGCCCGCCCCCGGATGCACCAGCTCAGGTGCCAGCAACGACAATGGCCACAGCACAAACGCGTTCTTCAGGATCTCGGCCCTGGGCAGCACCAGCCCATCGAACGTACCGTGCAATTCGTCATACATCAGCACGTCGATATCCAGCGGCAACCCTTTGCGGTCCGGCGCATAGCGGCCGTTGTCGGCCTCGATGAACTTCAGCCGACGGTCCAGTTCAATCAGCGGCAGCTCGGTTTGCCCGGTCACCACGAAGTTGATGAACGGCCCGCTCTTGATCCCCACCGCCTGGCTTTCGAACGCCGGTGAGCAGCGCATGTCGGTCAGGATGCCGGCCAGGGCATCAAGCCCGGCGCACAAATGCGCTTCGCGGTCGATGTTGCTACCCAGTCCCAGGTAAACCGTGCTCAGAGACATCCGCGCTCGATCTCCACGCCAACACCACCACGGGCCGCCGGCACCGCTCCCGGCTTGGTCAGCTTCAACCGCACCCACGGGATCTGGAACTCTTCCATCAAGGTGGCCACCAGGCGCTCGGCAAAGGTTTCCACCAACTCGAAGCGCGCCTGCTCGGCAAACGCCTGGACACGCGCCGACACGCTGGCATAGTCCAGCGCCAGGCTCAGGTCGTCACCCGCCGCCGCCGGGCGGTTGTCCCAGGCGAAGCTCAGGTCCAGGCGCAAGCACTGGCGAATATCCCGCTCCCAGTCATAGGCACCGATGACGGTATCGACTTCCAGGCCTTCGATGAACACTCTGTCCAAGCACTTCTCTCCACAGCACGACAAGGGCGACTGGCGCCGTTAGAATCAGGGCGTCCTCGCCCGGAATAGTTAGCATGTTTTGGTTACTGGCGTTACTCGCCTACCTGCTCGGCTCGCTGTCCTTCGCCATTGTCCTCAGCCGCCTTTCGGGCAGCCCGGACCCGCGTTCCAGCGGCTCAGGCAATGCCGGCGCCACCAACATGCTACGCCTGGCAGGCCGTAAACTGGCGATCCTGACCCTGCTTGGCGACCTGTGCAAGGGCCTTTTGCCGGTATTGCTTGCCCGCTTTGCCGGGCTGGACCTGCACGCGCAAGCCTGGGTAGGCGTGTGCGCAGTGCTGGGCCACCTGTTCCCGCTGTATTTCTGCTTTCGGGGCGGCAAAGGCGTAGCCACCGCCGCCGGCATGCTCATGGGCCTGTACTTCCCGGCCGCGCTGCTGGCCATTGGCGCCTGGCTACTGACGTTCTACCTTACCCGTACCAGCTCGCTGGCGGCACTGATTGCCACGCCACTGACCTTGCCATTGCTGGCCTGGCGCGAGCCGGAAGCCCTGCTACCGATCACCGTGCTGACGGTGATGATCGTGTGGCGCCACCGCAGCAACCTGCGCGACCTGTTTGCCGGGCGCGAACGGCACTTCTAAAACCTACAGCGGTGGCAACTGCTCCATCGGCCAGCGTGCCTGCACGCTGATGGCCAGGTCCTGCTGCTGCCCGGCCAACAGGCGCTGGCAGCCGGCGTAAGCGATCATCGCGCCATTGTCGGTACAAAACTGCGGCCGCGCGTAGTACACGTTGCCCTTGATGCTGCCGAGCATGTCCTCGAGGGACGCCCGCAACGCCTTGTTGGCACTCACGCCACCGGCGATGACCAGGCGCTTGAGGCCGGCCTGCTTGAGCGCCCGCTTGCATTTGATGGTCAACGTCTCCACCACCGCCTGCTGGAATGCCAGGGACACGTCGCAACGGGTTTGCTCACCGTCGTCACCAGCATCCTTGCATTGCTGCCAGGTGTTGAGGGCGAAGGTTTTCAAGCCACTGAAGCTGAACTCCAGGCCCGGGCGATCAGTCATCGGCCGTGGGAACACGAAACGCCCAGGCACACCCTTTTCAGCAAGGCGCGCGATTTCCGGGCCACCGGGGTAGTTGAGGCCGATCAGCTTGGCGGTCTTGTCGAACGCTTCACCGGCAGCGTCATCCAGGCTCTCGCCCAGCAGTTCGTACTGGCCGATGCCATCGACCCGAACCAACTGGGTATGCCCGCCGGAAACCAACAAAGCGACGAACGGAAACTCCGGTGGGTTTTCTTCCAGCATGGGCGCCAGCAAGTGGCCTTCCATGTGGTGTACGCCAATTGCCGGAATGTCCCAGGCAAAGGCCAGTGCCTGGGCGCAGGAGGCACCCACCAGCAGTGCACCGACCAGGCCAGGGCCTGCGGTGTAGGCGATGGCGTCGATCTCGGTGGCGACGCAGCCGGCCTCGTCCAGCACCTGGCGGATGAGCGGCAGCATGCGCTTGACGTGGTCACGCGAGGCAAGCTCGGGCACCACACCGCCAAACACGCGGTGCAGGTCGATCTGGCTGAACAGTGCATCGGCCAACAAACCGCGTTCACTGTCGTATAATGCGACACCAGTTTCGTCGCAGGATGTTTCCAATCCCAGTACTAGCATGGGTTCGTCCCTTGTGGGGGCTGAATTCGAAGCCGCGCATGATAGTCCCCGTGTCGGATGCCGACCAGCGGTTTTCGATCAGAGGCTTTGCATTCCGGCTTGCTAAGGGTTAACATCCGCAACCCTTGAAAACCGACGTTCTCCAGCACACCTTTGTTTTGCCAGGAGCACGTCTACCCCGGTAATGAATTAAGGTAGCCCTGGATGCCAGCCGTCAAAGTTAAAGAGAACGAACCCTTCGACGTAGCTCTGCGTCGTTTCAAGCGCTCCTGCGAAAAAGCCGGTGTACTGGCTGAAGTTCGTAGCCGCGAGTTTTACGAGAAGCCGACCGCAGAGCGTAAGCGCAAAGCAGCTGCCGCTGTTAAGCGTCACGCCAAGAAAGTTCAGCGCGAACAGCGCCGCGCCGTTCGTCTGTACTAATACAGGCGTTCAACGCAAAGCTTCTGCCCTGCCCGGCTAACCGCCGGGCGATGGCAGTGGTCGCTTCAAACTTGAGCAGCTAGCTCAAGGCCCTGCACAAGCGTCATGCGAACTGCACATGGGCAACCTGCCTGAAACGTCAGAGCTGGTCCTCCTTGTTGTATGACCAGACGTGCACGTCCGACTGACGGGCCCTCAAGGGCCGGCGACGAGCACACTCCCTCGCACTTCCCCAAGCAACACTCGCCCCATTCGGCGCGTGAGCGATTAGACTTGCCAGTTGCCAGATGACGAGACTGCCATGGCCGGGCTGATTCCCCAGAGCTTCATTGACGACCTGATCAACCGCCTCGACATCGTCGACGTGGTGAGTTCGCGCGTCCAGCTGAAAAAAACCGGCAAGAACTACTCCGCCTGCTGCCCGTTCCACAAGGAGAAAACCCCCTCCTTCACGGTCAGCCCCGACAAGCAGTTCTACTACTGCTTCGGCTGCGGCGCCGGCGGCAACGCCCTGGGCTTCGTCATGGACCACGACAACCTGGACTTCCCCCAGGCCGTCGAGGAACTGGCCCGCGCCGCCGGTATGGAAGTGCCCCGCGAACAGGGCCGCCGCGACCACAAGCCGCGCCAGCCTACCGACTCGCCACTGTACCCGCTACTGGATGCCGCCTCGGAGTTCTACCGCCAGGCCCTGCGCAGCCACCCGACCCGCAAGGCGGCGGTGGATTACCTCAAAGGGCGCGGCCTGTCCGGGGAAATTGCCCGCGACTTCGGCCTGGGCTTTGCCCCGCCAGGCTGGGACAACCTGCTCAAGCACCTGGGTGCCGACACCCTGCAGCAGAAAGTGATGATCGACGCCGGCCTGCTGATCGAGAACGCCGAAAGCGGCAAGCGTTACGACCGCTTCCGCGACCGGGTGATGTTCCCGATCCGCGACAGCCGTGGGCGCATCATCGCCTTCGGCGGCCGGGTGCTCGGCGACGACAAACCCAAGTACCTGAACTCCCCGGAAACCCCGGTGTTCCACAAGGGCCAGGAACTGTACGGGCTGTACGAGGCGCGCAAGCACAACCGCAACCTCGACGAAATCATCGTCGTCGAGGGCTACATGGACGTCATCGCCCTGGCCCAGCAAGGCTTGCGCAATGCCGTGGCCACCCTGGGCACCGCCACCAGCGAGGAGCACCTCAAGCGGCTGTTCCGCGTGGTGCCCAGCGTGCTGTTCTGCTTCGACGGCGACCAGGCCGGGCGCAAGGCCGCCTGGCGTGCGCTGGAGTCGACCCTGTCGAACCTGCAGGACGGCCGCCGCGCGCGTTTCCTGTTCCTGCCTGAAGGCGAAGACCCGGATAGCCTGGTGCGCGCCGAAGGCACCGATGCCTTCATGGCCCGCATCAACCAGCATGCCCAGCCACTGGCCGACTACTTCTTCGAGCAGCTGAGTGTCGAAGCCGACCCTCGCTCACTGGAAGGCAAGGCACACATGGCGACCCTGGCCGCACCGTTGATCGAAAAGATCCCTGGCGCCAACCTGCGCCAGTTGATGCGCAACCGCCTGAAGGAAATCACCGGCCTCGATCCGCAGCAGGTCGAGCAACTGACGCAACACGCACCCGCGGCCAACAGCGTGCCGGATTACGACCCTGGCTACGACTACGACGCCATGGCCAGCTACACCCCCGACTTCGGCGACATGCCGCAGCACGACTACGCCCCTGTTCATCAGGAACAGGAGTGGAAGCCGAACAAGGGCGGCGGCAAGAAGCAATGGAGCGACAAACCCTGGGACAAGAACCGTAAAGGCGGCAAGCCCTGGCAGCAACGCGACGAAGCGCCACCACGCGTACCGGCCCCGGTCGAACCCCCCACCCTGGCGGCCTTGCGCACCCTGCTGCACCACCCGCTGCTGGCCGGCAAGGTGGAAGACGCCAGCCATTTTGCCGACGAAGAACATCTGTACAGCCAACTGCTGGTGGCACTGATCGAAGCCGCGCAGAAAAATCCTGGGCTAAGCTCAATGCAGTTGATCGCACGTTGGCACGGCACCGAACAGGGCCGCCTGCTGCGAGCGCTGGCAGAAAAGGAATGGCTGATCGTGGCCGACAACCTTGAACAACAGTTTTTCGACACTATAACTAGCTTGTCCGCCCGCCAACGCGAGCGCAGCCTGGAACAACTGCTCAGGAAATCACGTCAAAGCGAATTGACCAGCGAGGAAAAAACCCAGCTCCTCGCCCTGCTGAGCCGGAATGTTCCCGCACAAACGCCGACCTCATCTGGCGCGTGAGGCCCATGCTCGGGTATAATCCTCGGCTTGTTTTTTGCCCGCCAAGACCTTCAGTGGATAGGGTGTTATGTCCGGAAAAGCGCAACAGCAGTCTCGTATCAAAGAGTTGATCACCCGCGGTCGTGAGCAGGGCTACCTGACTTACGCGGAGGTCAACGACCACCTGCCTGAGGATATTTCAGATCCGGAACAGGTGGAAGACATCATCCGCATGATCAACGACATGGGGATCAACGTATTCGAGAGTGCTCCGGATGCGGATGCCCTTCTGTTGGCGGAAGCCGACACCGACGAAGCCGCGGCCGAAGAAGCCGCTGCTGCGTTGGCGGCAGTTGAAACCGATATCGGCCGCACGACCGACCCGGTGCGCATGTACATGCGCGAAATGGGTACCGTCGAGCTGCTGACCCGCGAAGGCGAAATCGAAATCGCCAAGCGTATCGAGGAAGGCATCCGTGAAGTCATGGGCGCCATCGCCCACTTCCCGGGCACTGTCGACTACATTCTCGGCGAATATGACCGCGTCACCACCGAGGGTGGCCGTCTGTCGGACGTTCTCAGCGGTTACATCGACCCTGACGACAACATCGCTGCGCCGACCGAAGAAGTGCCGATTCCTGGCACCAAGGCCGCCGCTGCGAAAGAAGAGTCCGACGACGACGAAGAAGAGTCCGAAGGCGGTGACGACGAGGAAGAGGCCGAAAGCGGCCCGGACCCGGTTGTTGCAGCCCAGCGCTTCGGTGCGGTATCCGAGCAGCTTCAGGCGACCACCAAGGTCCTGAAGAAAAACGGTCGTACCCACAAGGAAAGCGTCGAGGCCCTGCAGGCCCTGGCCGATCTGTTCATGCCGATCAAGCTGGTACCGAAGCAGTTCGAGGTACTGGTAGAGCGTGTACGTGATGCCCTGAACCGCCTGCGTCAGCAAGAACGCGCCATCATGCAGCTGTGCGTGCGTGACGCCCGCATGCCGCGTGCCGACTTCCTGCGCATGTTCCCAAGCAACGAAACCGACCAAACCTGGAGCGGTGACCTGGCCAAGCGCAACACTAAGTGGGCTGCCGCCCTGGGTGAAAAGGACGCCGCCATCGTTGCCTGCCAGCAGAAGCTGATCGACCTTGAGACCGAAACCGGCCTGACCGTTGCCGAGATCAAGGAAATCAACCGTCGCATGTCGATCGGTGAAGCCAAGGCCCGCCGCGCCAAGAAAGAAATGGTCGAGGCGAACCTGCGTCTGGTGATCTCCATCGCCAAGAAGTACACCAACCGTGGCCTGCAGTTCCTCGACCTGATCCAGGAAGGCAACATCGGCTTGATGAAAGCGGTGGACAAGTTCGAATACCGTCGCGGTTACAAGTTCTCGACCTACGCCACCTGGTGGATTCGTCAGGCGATCACCCGTTCGATCGCCGACCAGGCACGCACCATCCGTATTCCGGTGCACATGATCGAAACGATCAACAAGCTCAACCGTATTTCCCGCCAGATGCTGCAGGAAATGGGCCGTGAACCGACCCCGGAAGAGCTGGGCGAGCGCATGGAAATGCCTGAGGACAAAATCCGCAAGGTATTGAAGATCGCCAAAGAGCCGATCTCCATGGAAACCCCGATCGGTGACGACGAAGATTCGCACCTGGGCGACTTCATCGAGGACTCGACCATGCAGTCCCCGATCGACGTAGCCACGGTCGAAAGCCTCAAGGAAGCCACCCGCGACGTGCTCTCGGGCCTGACCGCACGCGAAGCCAAGGTGCTGCGCATGCGTTTCGGTATCGACATGAACACCGACCACACCCTCGAAGAAGTGGGCAAGCAGTTTGACGTAACGCGTGAGCGGATCCGTCAGATCGAAGCGAAGGCGTTGCGCAAACTGCGCCACCCGACGCGCAGCGAGCACCTGCGCTCCTTCCTCGACGAGTGATGACAAACCCCGGCCCAGGCCGGGGTTTTTCTTTAGTGGCCCGTAACATAAAGCCCGGCTTCCACTGCACATCTGCCGCAATGCCCGTCTACACTCGACTTCAGACCACCTGAATGCGAGGCTGCCATGTCCTTGAAGCCGGCCATTCTGTTGCTGCTCCTGATGCTGTGGAACACAACGGCCGGCGCCCTGACCCTGACAGACGAGGAAAAAGCCTGGCTGGCTGCCCATCCGCAGCTAAGCCTGGGTGTCGACGCCTCTTGGCCACCGTTCGAGTTTCGCGACCAGGAGGGCCGGTACCAGGGATTGGCCGCCGATTACATCGCCATGATCCAGCAACGTCTGGGTGTGACGCTAAAACCGGTCGAACCCAGTAGCTGGACCGAAGTACTGGCGCAGGCGCGCGAAAGCCGCATCGACCTGCTGCCCGGCATCATGTCTACCCCTGAACGCCAGGGCTACCTGGCTTTCACCCGCCCATACCTCGACTTTCCCATTGTCATCCTTGCCCACAAAGGCGGTGCACAGCCGCGCAAACTGGAAGACCTGTACGGCCTGAAAATCGCTGTGGTCGAGAACTACGCCCCGCACGAGTTGCTGCGCACCCACCACCCGGACCTCAACCTGGTCGCACTGCCCAATGTAAGCTCCACGCTGCAGGCCTTGGCCACCGATCAGGTAGATGCTGTCGTCGGCGACCTCGCATCCAGCATCTGGAGCCTGCGCCAGCTCAAGCTCGACGGCCTCTACGTCAGCGGCGAAACGCCCTATCGCTACCAACTGGCGATGGCCGTCCCCCGCAGCAACCATGTACTGGTCGGTATTCTCGACAAAGTGATGGCCGACATGAGCAGCAGCGAAGTCAGCCAGATACAGCAGCGCTGGGTAGGCAATGTGGTCGACCAGCGGATGTTCTGGTCCGACCTGCTGGTGTATGGCCTGCCAACGGTGCTGCTGCTGATGGCCGTACTGGCCGTGGTGATCCGCATCAACCGCCGCCTCAGTTCGGAAATTTCACGGCGCATTGCCTTGGAACAGGAACTGCGCAGCAGCGAATACCACTACCGAGGTTTGATAGAAAGCCTGTCGGCCATCGCCTGGGAAGCCGATGCCAAAGACTTCACCTACAGCTACGTTTCGCCGCATGCCGAAGACCTGCTCGGCTACCCCTTGAGTGACTGGCTCAAGCCTGGTTTCTGGCGCAGCATTCTGCACCCGGAGGACGCCCTTTGGGCCCAGGCCTACTGCGACAGCGAAACTGCAGCCGGGCGCGACCACAGCCTGGATTACCGGGTAATCCGAGCCGACGGCCAGCCCCTCTGGGTACGCAATATTGTCAGCATGATCGAGCACGGCCACCAACCGGTGATGCGCGGGCTGATGATCGACATCAGCGAAACCAAGCGCACCGAGGACGCCCTGCGCCTGTCCGAGCAGAAGTTCGCCTCGGTGTTCCAGCAGTGCCCCGATATTTTGCTGATCGCCCGTCACAGTGATGGCTGCCTGTTGGAGGTGAACGAAGCGTTCGAAGAACAGATCGGCCTGACCCCAGGCCAGGTGATTGGCCGTACCGCCACCGACCTCAACCTGTGGGGTGTCGAAGGCAGCGGCCCGCGGGTGCTCGAACGCCTGCACCAGGGCGGTATCCGTAACCTTGAAATGAGCTTCCGCCGCAGCAACGGCCAACTGTTCACCGGCCTGACCTCGGCCGAAACCTTCGAGCTCGACGGCACCCCGGCGCTGGTGGTGGCAGTACGCGATATCAGCCAGCTCAAGGAAACCCAGGAACAGCTGCAAACCTCGGAAGAGAAGTTCGCCAAAGCCTTTCACGCCTCGCCCGACGGCCTGTTACTGTCGCGCCAGAGCGACGGTTTGCTGCTGGAGGTGAACGAGGGCTTCTGCCGCCTTACCGGCTATGACCTCAACCCGACCATCGACCAAACCTCGCTGGACCTGGGTATCTGGGTCGACCTCAACGAGCGCAAGCGCCTCGTCGACCAGCTCAACCGTGACGGCTTCGTGCGCGACTTCACCTGCCACATCCGCCGCAGTGACGGGCAGATCCGCCTCTGCGAGCTGTCCGCCAGGCCCCTGCCGATTGCCGGCGTCGATTGCATGCTGACCATTGCCCGAGACATCACCGAACGCCATCTGATGCAGGAAAAGCTGCAACTGGCGGCCACCGTGTTCGAAAACACCGCCGAAGGCGTGCTGATCACAGACATCGACCAACGCATCAGTGCCGTCAACCGCGCTTTTAGTGAAATCACCGGCTATAGCGAAATCGAAGCCCTGGGCCAAACCCCGCGCCTGCTCGCTTCCGGCCAGCACGACAGCGCCTTTTATGCCGCCATGTGGCACCAGCTTACCGACGAAGGCCACTGGCAAGGCGAGATCTACAACAAACGCAAGAACGGCGAACTGTACCCCGGCTGGCTGACCATCAGTGCGGTGCGCAACAACGAACGCGAGATCACGCATTTCGTGGCCGTGTTTGCCGATATTTCCAGCCTCAAGCACGCCCAGGCCAAGCTCGACTACCAGGCCCACCACGACCCGCTGACCGGGCTGCCCAACCGCGCCCTGTTCGAGAACCGCCTGCAGGCCGTGCTTACCTGCGCGCAAGTGTCGAACCGCCAGGGCGCGGTGCTGTTCCTCGACCTCGACCGCTTCAAGCACATCAACGACAGCCTCGGTCACCCGGTCGGCGACCTGCTGCTCAAAGGCATCGCCCAGCGCCTGAAGGAACAGGTACGTGACGTCGACACTGTGGCCCGCCTGGGCGGCGACGAGTTCATCATCCTGCTACCGGGCCTGCACAAGCCCAGTGACGCCAGCACCATCGCCAACAAACTGCTGGCCTGCTTCGTCGCGCCGTTCCAGGCCGGTGAGCACGAGTTCTTTACCAGCGCCAGTATCGGCATCAGCCTGTACCCACAGGACGGCACTGATGTCGCGACATTGATCCGCAACGCCGACGCGGCCATGTACCGCTCCAAGGCCAAAGGCCGCAACCGCGTCGAAGCCTACACCCGCGACCTCACCGCTCAGGCCAGCGAGCGCATCGCCCTTGAGCACGAGCTGCGCCGCGCCGTCGAACGCAACGAAATGAGCCTGTGCTTCCAGCCCAAGCTCAGCCTCAAGACCCAAAGCCTGGTAGGCGCCGAGGCGCTGATCCGCTGGAGCCACCCCACCTTTGGTGAAGTACCGCCGGAGCACTTCATCCACCTGGCGGAAGAGAACGGCACCATTCTCCAGCTCGGCGACTGGGTGCTTGAGCAAGCCTGCCGGCAGATGCAGGCCTGGAAACAACACTATGAACCGTTCGGCCCGTTGTCGATCAACCTCGCTGGCGCCCAGCTACGCCACCCAAACCTTGCCCGACGCATCGAGCAATTGCTCAAGCAGCACCAGCTCAAGGCCGGCGACTTGCAGTTGGAAATCACCGAAAACTTCATCATGAGCCAGGCAGAAGAGGCCTTGGCTGTGCTGTACCAGCTGAAAAAACTGGGCGTGCAGTTGGCCATCGACGACTTTGGCACCGGCTACTCCTCGCTGAGCTATCTCAAGCGCCTGCCGCTGGACATCCTCAAGATCGACAAGTCGTTCATCCGCGGCCTGCCTGACGACCCCCACGACGCGGCCATCGCCCGTGCGATCATCGCCCTGGGCCGCAGCATGCAACTGACGATCATTGCCGAGGGTGTTGAAAACCAAGCCCAGCAGCGTTTTCTGGCAGCCGAAGGATGCGAGCAGATCCAGGGCTACATCGTCAGCCTGCCGCTGCCGCCAGAGGAATTTGCGGCCGCGTTTCTTCGCATAGCACTATCGGATCTTTCAGATGGCACAGGTGCGAAACCCTCGTTATAATCCGGCCACTTACTGAGGGCCTATAGCTCAGTCGGTTAGAGCAGAGGACTCATAATCCTTTGGTCCACGGTTCGAGTCCGTGTGGGCCCACCAGCTTACAAGCCGCGCACTGCGCGGCTTTGTCGTTTCTACAGTCTGCTATTTCCCGTCTCCCTCACCTTTCACAACCCTTCGATGTGTCCACCGTGTGTCCACGCCCAGCCAGAGGGTTGAGATTGACCACATCGGCCAGATGGCCTGGACTGAAATGGGCGTATTTCTGAGCCATGGCTGTGAGCCAGCTGCAGAGTGAGGATGTCTCCACGTTATTTGGCACCCCTTCTTTGGGAGAAAGGCAGTAACTAGCGCCGAAGAACCGGTTGAACTTGTTCACATCTTGATACGGAAACATTAAGGTAGCAAATTGCCACATTCCGCCCTGGATGGCGCATCGCAGAGAACATGGAGTCGTTTTCTATCTCCCCCCATGTCAAGACGCATGCACTCAATCTCGCCCTGCACAGCGGCCTCGCGCAGGGTCGATTCGATTTCAGCCCCCAGCGCGTGAATTTTTCGATAGCACCGTTACGGTGCTATCGATGCAAGGAAATTGCGGCCGACGCTGCAACAGTTTCAGCGGTAACGCTGGTATTCGCCCGGGTTGGGCAGAAGAAAGAGGAAGGGGCATGCTGAGCACAAAGACAATGCAACGCACAGCTCTCGCTACGGCTATTGCCGTGGGGTTGAGTGGATGCGCAACGATCGATAAAACGCTGGGAGAGCGCTCCGGCAAATTCGCCTGTGGTGCCGGCGCGGTTCTCGGCTCGCTCGTCGTAGGCGGTGTTGTTGCTGCCGCTGGTGGCAACGGCAATCAGATTGCCGCAGGCGCTGTCGCTGGCGGAGCGCTGGGCTGCGCTGCACTGTATGCGTACAAGCAGCGTGTCGATCGTCTGAAGGCTGTGGCTGCCGAGCAGGGTCTCACCGCCGAAGTGCGGGAAGTAGAAATGGTTGATGCCAGCGGCCAGAAGAAGTCTGTCGGCGTGGAAGCCCAGATCGAAGTCGCCGAGATGTTCTCTTCGGGTTCGGCAACCCTGACCGCTGAGGGCTATCGCAAGCTGAGCATGATGGCACAAGAGTTCGCGCGTGATCGCGCAGCAACTCGGCCAGGTGTCCCCGCCAAGAAGCTCTTGGTGGTCGGTCACACCGACTCTTCGGGTGGTGCCGAACTTAACCAGAGACTGTCCGAAAAACGCGCTCAAACCGTCGCTGACATGATGGCTGCGATTGGCGTTCCGAAACAGGACATCTTCTTCCAGGGGGCAGGCTCCGCACGGCCTGTGGCAGATAACACCACCGATGCCGGCCGAGCGAAGAACCGCCGAGTGGAGATCGTCGAAGTCGACAACGAGCAGGTTCTGGCGCAACGCGTGCGTGACGAGCGTTCTAGCGCCAAGTACCTGGCTCATGGCACCGCCGTCGAGTCCAAGGTCAAAGCCAAGACGGTCGCCGCAAAGCCGAGCACCCCGTCCAAACCCATTCAGGTCGCTACTGCTGCGAAGCAGCCAGTGAGCACGCCCGCCAAGCTGGAAGCTCCGGTTATCAACAAGAAGGCCCCCGTACTGCCAACCACCCCGGCCCAGGATGTTGTGGTCCAACTCGGAGGTAAAGGCGGTATCGACTTCGGTGGTGTGCCGGTTACCACGACCACCTCGATGCTGTCGTCCCGCATTCAGCCGAAGAGCTCGACCTTCTCCATGATCAGCTCGGCATACGCCGATGCACCTGTCACCTCTTGCGTTGGGGACCTGCCGCGCGTCGAGGGTGAGGTGAAAAACCTGGCCACCGGTAAGGCGCTGAAAGACTACTCGACCACTGACTTCCTGCCAGGCCTCAACGGTGGAGTCTGGGCGAGCAAGGTCAATGGCCACGTGGCCGCAGTAGGCCCCGTTGCCGTGCTGCGTGACACGGGTGCAGCTGCCGGGGTGCCGATCATGCAGTTCACCTCGAACGTCGGTACCGCCAACAGGAAGGACTCTGCCCCCTTCAAGTCGGTCGCCAACACCTACGAAGGTGAGACTCAGGTGCTTTACCGCGTTTTCGCGCTCGACCAAAAGAGCACTCCGGTTTCCTGCATGGACATCGTGTTCGACAAACGTGCAGGCAATGCGGTGGCCGGCGAAATCTACTACCCGAAACAGGGTGACGCCTACGTGGCGCAGTTCCAACCGAAGAAGCGCGGCTAAGGAGAATTACCCATGCTCGAAACCATCCAGACGTTTTTCGCCCTCTACTGGCACATCGTCCTGCCAATCGTCCTGCTGACGTTCCTGGCCATCCCGATCATCACCAACTGGTACGAGGTGCGCTACGCCCTGATGAAGGCGCGCATCAACACCCCTTGGGTCGGCCGCCTGGCACATTGGGTCAAGAATCCGGGCTCGAAGGAGCAACCGACCCCGAAAAACCCGGAAGCTGTCGGCTTCTACGAGTCGGAAAACCAGCTGAACCTGAAATACGAAACCTACTACCGTGACCACCAGCCGTCGGAAGCGCACTTCAAGCGCTGCCAGGACTACCTGGGCAAGATCGGAGAAGACAACCGCAAAGAAAAAGGTTTCGGCATGTGGGCGATCATCATCGTACTGATGCTGATCGAGGCCACGGCTTTCGGCTACGCGCTCGCACCCTTTGCGTTGACGCTCGCAACCCCCGACACTGCCGTAGCAGGTGCATTTGGCATCGGGTTGGTCATATCGATCATCGGTGTTTTTCTGTCTGAGTTTGCTGGCCGTCAGCTCTACCTCAACAGCATCGTCGGCAAGATCATGGGTTACGAGGAACTGCGTCACGGTGGTGCTGATGGCGACATGGTGTCCCGTGACATCGTGACCATCGATAACACCAACATCGATGACGGGCGCCCGGAATATCAGCGAATGCTGAACCGCGTGAAGGTGCCACAGGATGGCGCTATGCCGGCCAAGCGTTACGGCATCGTTATCGGTTATGCCGTGTTTATCGTCATCCTGGCCGTCGCTGCGTTCTGGGTACGTACCGAGACCCTCAATGCACAAGAGGCTGACCTGATCGCCAACCCTCCGGCTGTCTCGCAAGCAGCTGACGACTTCCCTGCCAGCGGTGAGGACGACTTCCCGTTGCCGGGCGACATGCAGTCCATCGCCAACGATACCGCTGGCAAATCTGCCCAGGACCAGATTGATGCTCTCCACCGCGCAAGCCTCGTGACATTTGCGGTGCTGAGTGCACTGTTCATTTTCATCCAGTTCACCTCCACCTTCCTGGCCTACACCTTCGGCTTCGCCGGTACCTACTCGCGCAAGGCTTGGGAGTTGGTGCACAAGTTCTCCAGCGCGAGTGAGTTCACGCGTTATCACGAAGCCAAAGCCCGCAGCATTGCCAATGACGCCCAATCAGCCCTCGGCAAGCTCCAGGCTCTTCAGCTGGCGCAATTCCGCGTGAAAGGCGGTGATCGCGAAGAGCTGCGCAAAGACAACGTACGCCGTACCTTCATCCGCTTCATTGAAGAGCAGGACGCGGGCAAAGCCTGGACTGATCAGAAAGCGATTGCTGAACAACTCGGTAAAGACAGCCGGGCGGTATTGGAAAACTACATCAAGAAGTCGACTGCTGACCTGAACACTGCCATTGCCAACAACGACTCTGCGAGGATTGATGAAATCATTCGGGTAGCCTTGCCACGGATGAATCAGATCGATGACCCGTCATTGTTCCAACTTCGCGACACCTTCAGAAGTGTAGCGAAAACCTTCGTAGCACCTGCCGCACCTGCACCTGCACCGACTGTGGCTGTTCAAGTGAATGTCCCAGTCGAAACCCAGCCTGTTGTGGCCGTCGTGCACGCTGCGCCAGTCGTCGAAACCGCCCCGGCAGTTGCCGCGCCTGTAGTCCAAGCTGCACCCGCGTCTGTTGCAGCAGCCCCTGTTGCAGCACCCGCTGCTGGCGGGTTCGACCCGAACCAGTTCGGTGACCTGACTGAGTTCCACGACGATGACCTGTCCTTCGTGGCCACCACCAAAGGTGTTGATCTCGACACCATCAAGCGCGCTCGTCGCCTGCAACTGATGGTCAAGCAAAGCACCCAGCGTGCCTAAGCCTGCACTGAGCGGCTGCGCCCTTGCGTAGCCGCTCTACCCACACCCCCTGGAGGCACCATGAATTTCAAGAGCCTGGCTCTGGCGCTGCTGCTCGCGCCTACCGCTCTGCTGGCGGCTGAACGTAATGACGTTCCGAGCTGCTACGCCCAAGCCCGCATCGACGAGTTCCGCACTTCGCCGTCCGGCCGGATGCTGACCGTGGTCGTGGACCAGACCACTCCCCTGACCCAAGACCTGCAACGAACTGCCTGGGGCCACATCAAGCGCTTCATGCAGCCAGGCGACAAGATCCGCCTGTACTCCTTCAGCGCGTACCTTGAAGGTCACTACACCCGCCTGCGCTACGCCGGCGAGCTGGAGCAACCAATCGACCCGAAGGTATTGGGTAGCGTACCGATGATGGCCACCCGTAAGTTCGAGTCCTGCCTCAAGCACCAACCTGCGCAGATGTTCCAAGGCTTCGGCAAGGTCTTTGCCGCCACCATGGGCAAGTCGAGCTCCGACATTCCCCGCAGTGAGATCCTGTTCAGCCTGAAAGCAGTGGGCGAGGACCTGGCCAAGGCTGAAGGCGTCAGCGAGCATGTCATTCTGCTGATGTCCGACATGCTGGAGTACAGCGACTTCGGAAGCTTCTATCAGTCCAACGGTATCCGTCAGATAGATCCGAAGGTCGAAATAGCCAAGGTCGAGAAGCAGAAACTGCTGGGTGATTTCAGCGGAGCGCGCGTCTACGTGCATGGCGCAGCCTTCGTACCGACCACTGCCAAAAACGGGTACCGCAGTGGAAAGATGATTCAGAACCTGGAGCAGTTCTGGAGCACTTACTTCAAGGAGTCGAACGCAAGTCTCGCCGGTTTTGGCAATCCAGAACTGACGGCGGCTGTCGAGTAGTTGAGGGACCACCAGATTCGACAAAGCCGCGCTCACGCGCGGCTTTTTCATGCTTGCCATTCAGTTGAGCATTTAGGCTCGCTTCTTCCGTGCACGCCCTTGGCCAATCAACCTGTTTGCGTACTGGCCAGACGAGCCACGAGATACGCTATTAGCCTCAGCCTCAGCCTCAGCCAACCGGAGTGCCTCCCACCCTTTCATAGCCAAGGCTACGGTCTTCGGTACGGGTTTTTCACCACTGCGATAGTAGGCCAACATACGCCTGCTCAGCCCCAGCTCCTGAGCTGCACGATCCAACGTCAGCCCATGCCTGGCCATCCAGTTCCAGATGAACTCATGTGAACACTCCCCTGCCTGTTCGACAGCTCTGGCACGAAGGTTGTCGGCGGCAAGTTCAAGATTTTCGTCACCGGCCCAGATGACCGTATCTTTCCACTCACCAATTGCGACCTTTGCGAACACCTTGGGATTGGCAAGCGGGGCCAACGTCGCGTGCTTTCCAATGATTTCATCCAGAACCACGGTGAATTGCTGGCCGTCCGCAAAGCTCAGCAGCAATGAACCAGGGGCGACCGCAGCCACCTCGGTCAGCTGGAATTGTTTGTTGGTCATGGATTCAGCTCCTCCCACATTGCTAGCAGTCGAGCCCTGTTCCGCGAAGCCCATTCAAGCGCTTCACTCATTTCTTGCAGGGAAACCCGCGAAGCGCCGAAGCCGACCATCGGGGTCAGGTCATTGATCGCGATCAGTGCCTGACGACCATCACTGAGTCGCAGATGGAAATGCGGCGGCAGATGATCATTTGCATACAGGCAGACTACGCAATTGGACAACCGATGGATCGTGGGCATGGGCTAATCATACAGTGCAATGGTTGCACTAGACAGTTCCCGTTTAGCAACACGCTTACAGCCCCAAAAATGTAACTATTATGGTTACATGTCTCTTCAGGCCAGCGCGGTCGCTGTAGAAGCGGTCTTGCCCTGATTGGCAGTCGCTCGCTAGGCTAGCAGGCCAACCGAAGAGACTCGTCATGTCGGATTCCCGCTCCATCACGCTGGATGAGATCGATCGCCAGCTGATCGCCCTGCTGCAAATCAACGCCCGCGAAAGCGTCGCCACACTCGCCCGCCAATTGGGTATCGCCCGGACCACCGTCAACTCGCGCCTGGAGCGGCTGGAGAAGAACAAGGTCATCTCCGGTTATGGCGTGCGCTTGGGTCAGCGGGTGCTGGGTGGCGGGCTGCAGGCGTATGTGGGTATCAAGGTGCAGCCGCGCTCCGGCAAGGAAGTGGTGCGGCGCCTGAGTGCCATGGGCCAAGTCCAGCAGCTGTGCGCAGTGAGCGGCGAGTTCGACTACGTGGCCTGGCTGCTTACGGATTCGCCTGAGCAACTGGACCAGTTGCTCGACCAGATCGGCAGTGTCGACGGGGTGGAGAAGACCACCACGTCAATCATTCTCAGCAGCAAGGTGGACCGTGGGCAACCACTTTGAAATGGCACTCGGACTGTACAGCGATCTAAGTAACACGCTGCAACTCACTACGCCTTAGGTGTAGCTCGAATGCGTATAGGCTGGCTAGCGATGGATTGACATACCTCGTGGCCAACACGAAACTATACGCAGATAACGTACACACCATGGAAGCAGTTTTTGTCGAGCTCCCCCCTTTCGAGCGGCATCGTGCCAGCTATCTGAGTGACGAGGGTTTTCGTTCCTTGCAGCGCTTCTTGATGAACGGTCCGCTTGCCGGAGATGTGATCAAAGGCACAGGTGGCCTCAGAAAGCTGAGGTTCTCTGATGCTCAACGTCACAAGGGGAAGCGAAGTGGCATCCGCGTCATCTACTACTTCTGGCTTCCTGGCAGTCAGTTCTGGCTTTTCACCGTGTACGGGAAAGACATGCAAGATGACTTGAGCGACACCGAGCGAAAAATACTGCGAACCCTGCTCGAGCGCGAATACCTGTCGAGGACAAACCATGCACCGCAACCTGTTCACTGAGCTCACTGAAGGCTTCGATGCACTAGCTGAAGATCGCCAAGGCAAGAAAACCCTGCGCTCGCACAAAGTCAGCTTCACCGAGCTTGCCCCCTTGGCACCTAACGAACTGTTAGAGCTCCGCCAGCGCCTCAACATGTCCAGGGCGCTGTTCGCAAATTATTTACGGACCAATGCCAGAACGCTGGAGAATTGGGAGCAAGGCCGTTCCAGGCCCAATGCACAGGCCGTCGCATTGATTCGTCTTGTACAGAAGTTTCCCGAGACGGTGAATCACTTGGCATCCCTGACCTGAATCGTCATAAATATCTTTTAAATGGTAAATATGACGACAAAAGCTACATTCAGACACCACTCTGTGCCTTATTAACGAACACTCCACTCCCTAAAATGACCTCCAGCCATCTCCTATACTCAGGCTCCGCCACCCGCGCAGCCCCTCTGGCAAGGTCACTTCATGAACAAGAAAAACCGCCACCCCGCCGACGGCAAAAAGCCCATCACCATCTTCGGCCCGGATTTCCCCTTCGCTTTCGACGACTGGCTGGAACACCCCGCAGGCCTGGGCAGTATTCCGGCTGAGCGCCACGGTGAAGAAGTGGCCATCGTGGGTGCCGGTATTGCCGGCCTGGTGGCGGCCTACGAGCTGATGAAGCTAGGCCTCAAACCGGTGGTGTATGAGGCCTCCAAACTGGGCGGCCGGCTGCGCTCGCAAGCCTTCAATGGCACCGACGGGATCATCGCAGAGCTGGGTGGCATGCGCTTTCCGGTATCGTCCACTGCCTTCTACCACTATGTGGACAAATTGGGCCTGGAAACCAAGCCCTTCCCTAACCCGCTGACGCCGGCCTCGGGCAGCACCGTGATCGACCTGGAAGGCCAGACCTACTACGCCGAAAAAACCACCGACTTGCCCAAGCTGTTCCACGAAGTGGCCGACGCCTGGGCCGACGCGCTGGAAAGTGGTGCCCAGTTCGCCGACATCCAGCAAGCCATCCGCGATCGGGATGTACCGCGCCTCAAAGCGCTGTGGAACAAGCTGGTACCACTGTGGGACGACCGCACGTTCTACGATTTCGTCGCCACCTCACGCTCGTTCGCCAAACTGAGCTTCCAGCACCGCGAAGTGTTCGGCCAGGTCGGCTTCGGCACCGGTGGCTGGGACTCGGACTTCCCCAACTCGATGCTGGAAATCTTCCGCGTGGTGATGACCAACTGCGACGACCACCAACACCTGGTCGTCGGTGGTGTGGAGCAGGTGCCACAAGGGATCTGGCGCCATGTGCCGGAGCGCTGCGCCCACTGGCCGGAGGGCACCAGCCTGAGCGGCCTGCATGGCGGCGCGCCACGAACGGGGGTGAAACGCATTGCCCGTGCCGCCGATGGCCGCCTGGCGGTCACCGACAACTGGGGCGACACCCGCCACTACGGCGCCGTGCTCGCCACCTGCCAGACCTGGCTGCTGACCACCCAGATCGACTGCGAGGAATCGCTGTTCTCGCAAAAGATGTGGATGGCCCTGGACCGCACCCGCTACATGCAGTCGTCGAAGACGTTCGTCATGGTCGACCGACCATTCTGGAAGGACAAGGACCCGGAAACCGGCCGCGACCTGATGAGCATGACCCTCACCGACCGCCTCACCCGCGGCACCTACTTGTTCGACAACGGCGACGACAAGCCGGGGGTGATCTGCCTGTCCTATGCGTGGATGAGCGATGCGCTGAAAATGCTGCCGCATCCGGTGGAAAAGCGCGTGCAACTGGCCCTGGATGCGCTGAAGAAGATCTATCCGAAAACCGATATCGCCGGGCACATCATCGGCGATCCAATCACCATTTCGTGGGAGGCGGATCCGCACTTCCTGGGCGCCTTCAAGGGCGCACTGCCGGGTCACTACCGCTACAACCAGCGCATGTACGCACACTTCATGCAGCAGAACATGCCCGCCGAGCAGCGCGGCATGTTCATCGCCGGTGACGATGTATCGTGGACACCCGCCTGGGTGGAGGGCGCGGTGCAAACATCACTGAATGCGGTGTGGGGTATCATGAACCACTTCGGTGGCCACACCCACCCGGACAACCCAGGCCCGGGCGATGTGTTCGATGAAATCGGCCCTATTGCCCTGGCAGACTGAATCAAGGAGGCGTCATGCGCATCGCTTTGTTCCAGGGCACACCCAAGCCACTGGACGTGCCCGGCAACTTGCAACGGCTGCGCCATCAGGCACAGTTGGCAGCCGAGCGCGGCGCACAGCTGCTGGTGTGCCCGGAGATGTTCCTGACCGGCTACAACATCGGCCTACCCCAGGTCGAGCGCCTGGCCGAAGCTGACGATGGCCCGGCGGCCATGGAGGTAGTGGAAATCGCCCAGACCCACCGCATTGCCATTGTCTATGGCTACCCGGAGCGGGCAGATGATGGCGCGATCTACAACAGCGTGCAGTTGATCGATGCCCATGGCCGCAGCCTGTGCAACTACCGCAAGACCCACCTGTTTGGCGAACTGGACCGTTCGATGTTCAGCGCAGGCCCGGACCACTTTCCGGTGGTCGAGCTTGAAGGCTGGAAAGTCGGCCTGCTGATCTGCTACGACATCGAGTTCCCGGAAAACGCCCGACGCCTGGCGCTGGCGGGTGCCGAGCTGATCCTGGTGCCGACGGCGAACATGGCGCCGTATGACTTCATCTGCCAGGTGACCGTAAGGGTACGGGCGCAGGAGAACCAGTGCTACCTGGTGTATGCCAATTACTGCGGCGCGGAAGGCGAGATCCAGTATTGCGGGCAGAGCAGCATCATCGGCCCGGATGGTAGTTTGCTGGCCATGGGCGGGCGGGATGAATGCCTGTTGCTGGCGGAGCTGGAGCATGAGCAAGTGGTGCATGGGCGGCAGGCATTTCCTTATCTGACTGACCTGCGACAGGAGCTGCATCTGCGTAAGGGCTGACGAACTCTTCGCGGGTAAACCCGCGAAGAGGCCGTGCCTGCAAACAAATGGGTTAGCATGGACAGCAGCAACCGGAGCCCCCATGCCTGACGCCATCCGCCACCTCACCCTCGCCAACGGCCTGCAACTGACCCTGCGCCACGCCCCGCGCCTAAAGCGTTCGGCCGCCGCCCTACGGGTACATGCGGGTAGCCATGACGCACCGGGCAAATGGCCGGGCCTGGCCCACTTCCTCGAACACCTGTTCTTCCTAGGCACCCCACGCTTTGCGCTGGACGACGGCCTGATGCGTTACGTGCAGACCCTGGGCGGCCAGGTCAACGCCAGCACCCGGGAACGCACCACCGACTTTTTCTTCGAAGTGCCGCCCAATGCCTTGGCCGGGGGCCTCGAGCGCCTGTGCCAGATGCTCGCCGAACCGGATCTGGGCATCGAGCGCCAACGCCGCGAGCGTGAAGTGATCCACGCCGAGTTCATTGCCTGGTCACGCAACCCGCAGGCCCAGCAGCAATTCACCTTGTTGCAATCAGTGTCGCAAGGCCATCCGTTGGGCGCATTTCATGCCGGCAACCGGTATACCCTGGCCCTGCAGGCCCCTGCCTTTCAGCAAGCACTTACGGGCTTCCACCAACGCTTCTACCAGGGCGGGCAGATCGTCTTGAGCCTGTGCGGGCCGCAGCCGCTGGATGAGCTGGAGCAACTTGGCCGGCAGCATGCGACGCTGTTCGCCACAGGCAAGCATGTGCCGCAAGTCGAACCGCCGCCATTGTCGGCGACGGCTACACCACTGGCCTTCACTCACGAAAACCTCCCGGCAGGTGCCGAGCAAGCGCTGGAGCTGCTGATCGCCTGCCTCGGCGACAGCCGCCCGGGTACCTGGCTGGGCGCACTTCGCGCGCGTGGATGGCTGCAACGTTTCAAGGCCGAAACACTGTATGCCTTTGCCGGCCAGCTGCTGTGGCACCTCGACCTTAAGCTCAGCGCCGACGCCTGCGCAGACGAAGCCAGCGCCCTGTTGCGAGGCTGGTTCAGCTTCATCCGCCAGGCCGACCTCGAGCTGTTGAACCGCGAATTCGGCCTGCTGCAACACAGTCGCGAACGCAGCGCCAGTGCACTTGAACTGGCCCGCCGTGACAGCACGGGGCAGCCGTTCGCCAAGTTGGATACGCACGGTTTGCAGGCCCTTCAAGCCGTGCTGCAAGGCCTGCCATGCAACGTGTATGGCGAATGGCACATGCCCTTGGTCGACCCCTTGCTGATGGCTGGTC
Organism: Pseudomonas sp. NBRC 111133; assembly: GCF_001320605.1. Classification (NCBI taxonomy): domain Bacteria; kingdom Pseudomonadati; phylum Pseudomonadota; class Gammaproteobacteria; order Pseudomonadales; family Pseudomonadaceae; genus Pseudomonas; species Pseudomonas sp. NBRC 111133. Next base: position 54,635 of record NZ_BCBJ01000063.1, read on the forward strand.
TACCCAGTGCGAGTACAAAGCCTGTACCGGCAGCACTGCGGGTCAGTGAGCTGCTTCCTGGCGCCCGCCAATACGCAGCGCTCTACCTGCGCTGGCACGTACCCTCAACGCTGCGCCAACGTTTGCAGGGTGTGCTCGAACAGGCCCTGGCGCCACTGCAGGAGCGCTGTGAACGCGCCTCGGTACAACTGCAATTCACGGCTGCCGGGGAGTACTGGCAGTTGCGCTGCGCCGGGCTACCGGCAGCGGTGCTGCGGGCAGTAACGCAGGCCTTGGTTTTGATCGTCAGCCCCCCGGCCAGATGCTGGTTGCCTTGCACAACGCCACCAGCGGCCCTGATCCCCATCAGGGCCTTGCTCAAGCAACTGCCTGACGCGGTGCTCGGCACCCCGCCCCCTGCTGTGCCTGCCTGCACGCTGGAGCAGCAGCAACTCGACAAGCTGTGGCAGCACACACGCTGGCACGGCCTGGCCGCAGGCTTCGACGATTCAGCCCGGAACGCCCTGGGCACTGCGCTGCAGCACTGCCCAGGGCACGGCTCGCTACCAAGCCCACTGCGCACCTGGGCCAACCGCCGTTGGCAGCATGCCGAAGTACCGGGCAGTGAACATGCCTTACTGCTGTTCTGCCCGCTGCCTGCAACCCGCGAAGCCAGCGGCCGCTTGCTCGCGCAACTGCTGCAAGGGCCGGTTTACCAGCGGCTGCGGGTGGAGCTGCAACTCGGCTATGCGGTATTCAGTACCTTTCGTCAGATAGAGGGAGTCGGCGGCCTGTTGTTCGGGGTGCAATCGCCGCACACCCACCAGGCACAGATCCTCGACCACCTGCTCACGCTACTCAGCAAGGGTGTCACCCTTGACCCAGACACCCAGCAGGCCCTGGCCAGTCAATTCGATGAACCGGCCATGGCCAACGCCGATGTCGCCGAATGGGCGTGGCAGACACACCTGGCTACACAACCCGGCAGGCTGGATACGTTGCGCAGGGCTATTCTGAACACGCGGCAGACGGATCTGGACCACCTGCTGGGTAACCTGCTCGATGCAGACGCCTCCTGGTTGTGTTTGGCCAACGCTGCCGCGCCAACCCCTACGTGGAAGTGATCCAGGCCCGTGATTGTTACGCAAAATGCAACGGCACTTTTCGAATAATTAACCTTCCAGTACAAATTTTTCTTGTAAGATAGCGCAATCCCAGTTCCGGGAACCTCCAGTGCGTGGTGGTACCCAAGTAGTAACTGAGCAACCCCAAACCCATCCGGAAGGAGTAATCCCATGTGGACCAAACCTGCATACACTGATCTGCGTATCGGCTTCGAAGTCACCATGTACTTCGCTAACCGCTAAGCCCGGCTTAGGGTTCCACGCCTCGGCCTGCCGGGGCGTTTTCGTTTTTCCGATCCGGTTTTTTGCATAGAGAGTGGCCATGTACATCCAGGTTCTCGGCTCCGCCGCCGGTGGCGGGTTCCCGCAGTGGAACTGCAACTGCGTCAACTGCAAGGGCTTTCGTGACGGCACCCTGCGGGCCACTGCGCGCACTCAGTCGTCCATCGCCCTGTCCGACGACGGCGTACACTGGGTGCTGTGCAATGCCTCGCCCGACATCCGCGCCCAGCTCCAGGCCTTCGCGCCGATGCAGCCAGCCCGGGCCCTGCGCGACACCGGCATCAACGCCATCGTGCTGCTGGACAGCCAGATCGACCACACCACCGGCCTGCTCAGCCTGCGTGAAGGCTGCCCGCACCAGGTGTGGTGCACCGACATGGTCCACCAGGACCTCACCACCGGCTTCCCGTTGTTCAACATGCTCAGCCACTGGAACGGTGGCCTGCAGTGGAACCGCATCGAGCTGGAAGGCAGCTTCGTTATCGAGGCCTGCCCAAACCTCAAGTTCACCCCATTCCCTCTGCGCAGCGCCGCACCGCCTTATTCGCCGCACCGCTTCGACCCGCACCCGGGCGACAACCTGGGCCTGCTGGTCGAAGACACCCGCACCGGCGGCAAGCTGTTCTACGCTCCAGGCCTGGGCCAGGTGGACGACAAGCTGCTGGCGATGATGCACGGCGCCGACTGCCTGCTGGTCGACGGCACGCTGTGGGAAGACGATGAAATGCAACGCCGTGGCGTGGGCACTCGCACGGGCCGCGAAATGGGCCATCTGGCGCAGAACGGCCCGGGCGGCATGCTCGAAGTGCTGGACGCTTTCCCGCGTCAGCGCAAAGTGCTTATCCACATCAACAACACAAACCCGATTCTCGATGAAGACTCCCCGGAGCGCGCCGAAGTCCAGCGCCGCGGTGTGGAAGTTGCCTTCGACGGAATGAGCATTGAGTTGTAAGGAGGCCTGATGAGCGACGCATTGCCAATGTCCCCTGCCGAATTCGAGCAGGCCCTGCGCGCCAAGGGCGCCTATTACCACATTCATCACCCGTACCACGTGGCGATGTACCAAGGCCGCGCCACCCGTGAGCAGATACAGGGCTGGGTGGCCAACCGCTTCTACTATCAGGTCAACATCCCGATGAAGGATGCCGCGATCCTGGCCAACTGCCCTGACCGCGAAGTACGCCGCGAGTGGATCCAGCGCCTGCTCGACCACGACGGCGCGCCTGGCGAGGACGGCGGCATCGAAGCCTGGTTGCGCCTGGGCCAGGCTGTCGGCCTGGACCCGGACCAGCTGCGTTCGCAAGAGCTGGTACTGCCCGGCGTACGCTTTGCCGTCGATGCCTACGTCAACTTCGCCCGCCGCGCCAGTTGGCAGGAAGCAGCCAGCAGTTCGCTGACCGAGTTGTTCGCCCCGCAAATCCACCAGTCGCGCCTGGACAGCTGGCCACAGCACTACCCGTGGATCGACCCGGCCGGCTACGAATACTTCCGCACCCGCCTGGGCCAGGCTCGTCGTGACGTAGAGCACGGCCTGGCGATTACCCTGCAGCACTACACCACCCGCGCGGGCCAGGAGCGTATGCTGGAGATCCTGCAGTTCAAGCTGGATATCCTCTGGAGCATGCTCGACGCCATGAGCATGGCCTACGAGCTGAACCGCCCGCCCTATCATTCCGTCACCCAGGAACGGGTGTGGCACAAGGGAATCACCCTATGAGTTTCGACCGCAATCAGGTGCCGAACTGGCGCCCCGGCTACCGCTTCCAGTACGAACCGGCGCAGAAAGGCCATGTGCTGCTGTACCCCGAAGGCATGATCAAGCTCAACGACAGCGCCAGCCTGATTGGCGGCTTGATCGACGGCCAGCGTGACGTGGCCGCCATCATCAGCGAACTCGAACAGCAATTCCCCGATGTCCCGGAAGTGGCCGAAGACATCGAGCAGTTCATGGAGGTGGCCCGTGCCGAACACTGGATCGTCCTCGCCTGAGTTGCCGCCCACGCCGGAGGTCGGCCTGCCGCTGTGGTTGCTGGCCGAGCTCACCTACCGCTGCCCGCTGCAATGCCCGTACTGCTCCAACCCGCTGGACTTTGCCGCCCAGGGCCAGGAGCTGAGCACCGAGCAGTGGTTCAAGGTCATGGCCGAGGCTCGGGAGATGGGCGCGGCGCAAATCGGCTTTTCCGGCGGTGAACCGCTGGTGCGCCAGGACCTGGCCGAACTGATCGGCGAAGCCCGCCGGCTGGGTTACTACACCAACCTGATCACCTCGGGCATCGGCCTGACCGAAGCGCGTATCGCGGACTTCAAAAAGGCCGGCCTGGACCATATCCAGATCAGCTTCCAGGCCAGCGACGAGCAGGTGAACAACCTGCTGGCCGGTTCGAAGAAGGCCTTTGCGCAAAAGCTGGAGATGGCCCGCGCCGTGAAGGCCCACGGCTACCCGATGGTGCTCAACTTCGTCACCCATCGGCACAACATCGACAAGATCGACCGCATCATCGAGCTGTGCATCGCCCTTGAGGCCGACTTCGTCGAGCTTGCCACCTGCCAGTTCTACGGTTGGGCGCACCTCAACCGCCTGGGCCTGCTGCCGACCCGTGCGCAACTTGAGCGGGCCGAGCGCATCACCAACCAATACCGGGACAAACTCAAGGCCGAGGGCAACCCCTGCAAGCTGATCTTCGTCACCCCGGACTACTACGAAGAGCGCCCGAAGGCCTGCATGAATGGCTGGGGCAACCTGTTCCTCACCATTACCCCGGACGGCACCGCGCTGCCCTGCCACGGCGCCCGCCAGCTGCCGGTGCAGTTCCCCAATGTACGCGACCACGACCTGCACCATATCTGGTATGAGTCGTTTGGCTTCAACCGCTTCCGTGGTTACGAGTGGATGCGCGAACCGTGCCGCTCCTGTGACGAAAAAGAAAAGGACTTCGGCGGCTGTCGCTGCCAGGCCTTCATGCTGACCGGCGATGCCAGCAACGCCGACCCGGTGTGCGCCAAGTCGGCCGACCACCGCATCATCCTCAAGGCCCGCGAGGAGGCGGAAAGCGCCCAGCTCGCCATTGAACAGATGACCTTCCGCAATGAACGAAACTCCCGTGTCATCGCCCGTGGCTGAATTCAGCGCGGCCCAGGCCGTTGCCGCCGGCACCGACTTCGCCGAACTCAAAGCCAGTGCCGACGGGCTGTTCTGGATCGAGTTTCGCCCGGCCGATGGTGCTTGCCGTATCTGGCACTGGCTGTACCACCAGGCCCGCTGCCTGACACCGGATGGCTTCAGCGTGCGCAGCCGGGTCTACGAGTACGGCGGTGGTAGCTTCTGCCTGGGTGGCGACGGGCTGGTGTTCGTCAACGAGAAGGACCAGCAGGTCTACACCCAGCCGCTGGACGATTCGCAACCGCGTGCGCTGACCGAGGATGCCAGCTGCCGCTACGGCGATGTGCAGTGGCACGATGGCCAGTTGCTGGCCGTCGAGGAACGCCATGCCGAGCAGGTGGAGCATCGGCTTGTCGCGTTGAGTGAGAGCAGCCGGGTGGTGCTCGCCGAGGGCGCCGATTTCTACGCCTCACCCACGGTGAGTGCAGATGGCATGCGCCTGGCGTGGATCGAATGGAACCGACCGGCACAGCCCTGGACTATCACCCGATTGATGTGCCGCGCACGCGACAGCAGTAGCCAGTGGGGCCCCGTGCAATGCATCGCCAGCAATGATGAGTCGCTGCAACAACCGCGTTTCGATGCCGAAGGCCGGCTCTACTGCCTGTCCGACCGCAATGGCTTCTGGCAGCCCTGGGGGGAAGTCGATGGCCACTGGCAGGCGTTGCCTGCCGAGGCTGCCGACCATGCTGCTGCGCCCTGGCAATTGGGTACCTGTACCTGGTTGGCACTGGGGCCGCAAAGCTATCTGGCGAGTTGGTTCAAAGACGGCTTCGGGCAACTGGGGCTGCGTAACACCGATGGGCGCATGGAGCGTTTCGCCAGTGGCTACACGCGCTTTCGCAGCCTGGCCATGGACAGCGATCACCTTTATGCCATTGCCGCCTCGCCCATCAGCCCGCCTGCAGTGATTGCCGTCGACCGCAGTAACCACGAAGTACGTGTGCTGGCCGGGGGGGCCGAGATACTGCCGGCAGGGCAAATCAGCCTGCCGCAGTCGATTCACTATGGCCGTGACGGCGAGCGGGCCCACGGATTCTTCTACCCGGCAGCGCACTCGCAAGGCGCCACACCGCTGGTGGTGTTCATCCACGGCGGGCCGACCTCGGCCTGTTATCCGGTGCTCGAGCCTCGCATCCAGTACTGGACCCAGCGCGGCTTTGCCGTGGCCGACCTGAATTACCGGGGCAGCACCGGCTATGGCCGGGAATACCGCAAGGCGTTGCACCTGCGCTGGGGCGAAAGCGATGTGGCCGATGCCTGCGCGGCGGTCGAGTACCTGGCGGCTCAGGGCCTGGTCGACAAACGCAAGGCGTTCATCCGTGGCGGCAGCGCCGGTGGCTACACCACCCTCTGTGCCTTGGCCTTCCACGACGTGTTCCGCGCCGGTGCCAGCCTGTACGGGGTCAGCGACCCGGTTGCCCTGGGCCGGGCCACGCACAAGTTTGAGGGCGATTATCTGGACTGGCTGATCGGCGATCCGCAACAGGATGCCGAGCGCTATCGCCAGCGCACACCGCTGCTGCATGCGGGGCAGATCAAGGTGCCGGTTATTTTCTTCCAGGGTGAGCTGGACGCGGTGGTGGTGCCGGAGCAGACGCGGTCGATGCTGGCGGCGTTGCAGGCTAACGGGATCGAGGCTGAAGGGCACTTCTATGCGGGTGAGCGGCATGGGTTCCGCAAGGCAGAGAACCTGGCCCATGCATTGGAAGAAGAGTGGAAATTCTATTGCAGGGTGTTGGAGGGCTGAGATTTTGGGGCCGCTTTGCGGCCCCAAAGGCCTCAACGTTTGGCGATGATGTACACCGCATGCACGATCCCCGGAATGTAGCCCAGCAAGGTCAGCAGAATATTCAGCCAGAACGCCCCGCCAAACCCCACCTGCAAGAACACGCCCAGCGGCGGCAGGATGATGGCGATGATGATGCGAATAAAGTCCATGCGAGTCTCTCCTGAAGGGGTTATCTCACAGACTAGCCGCCCACCGCAGAGGTTCCACAGGCAAAAAAAACGCCCCGGGCCGAATGAAACAGGCCAGGGGCGATGCGCAGGAACGCCAGACGGTTCGTTGAATGCTCAGTGTTGCTACACAGTCAGGCCGGCACTTCGCGGCGGGCCTGCTGCTGGGCATGAAGACGGGCAAAAGCACGTGCCAGGCGCAGCAGCATTTCGTCGATGTTGCCCTTGCTCACGGTCAGCGCAGGTGAAAAGCGCACCACATCCGCTTGCGGCGCATTGAGCAGCAGGCCTTCGTGCAGCGCCGCAGCCACCAGTTCACGGGCCAGGTTTTCTTTGAGTTGCAGCGCCCACAGCAGGCCTTGCCCACGCACTTCGCCCTGGCCATAGCGCCCGGCCAGCCGGCTCAGGCCTTCACGCAGGTGACGTCCGTTGTCCTGCACATGCGTGAAAAAGCCAGGCTCCAGCACGGTGTCCAGCACCGCCAGGCCGGCAGCGCACATCAGCGCATTGCCGTGGTGGCTGCCTTCCAGTTCGCCAGGCTCGGCGCAGCACGCCGTACCCCGAGCCAGCAAGGCGGCCAGTGGCACCCCACCGCCCAGGCCCTTGCCCAGGGTGATGATGTCGGCACGCACGCCGTAGGTTTCCTCGGCCAGCAGCGCACCACAGCGGCCAATACCGGTCTGCACTTCATCGAGGATCAGCAGGATGCCCAGTTCGCGGCAGAGCGTTTCCACACCCTTGAGGTATTCCTGGGTGGCCGGAATCACGCCCGCCTCGCCCTGGATCGGCTCGAGCATGATCGCCACGGTGCGTGAATCCACCTCGGCGTGCAGTGCTGCCAGGTCGTTGAACGGCACCTTGCTGAACCCCGGCAGCCCAGGCTCGCAGCGGTTGCATGGCAGCGGGTCGGACGCCGACAGTGCACCCAGGCTGCGGCCGTGACAGGCCTGACTGGCCGTGATGATGTGATAGGCCCCGTTGCGGTGCAGTTGGCCCCACTTGCGCGCCAGTTTGATCGCGCCTTCGCAGGCCTCGGCACCACTGTTGAGCAGGTAGGCCTGGTCGCTGCCAGTGCTCTGACACAAGCGGTTCACCAACCCCAGCAAGCCACGGCTATGGAAGCCCGAACCCGGGTTGATCAACGCCTGGGCCTGGTTGCCCAGCGCTTTCACCAGCACGCTCGGGCTGTGGCCCAGGCTGTTGACCGCGCCGCCTTGAGTGAAGTCCAGGTAGGCATGCCCTTCACTGTCCCACAACCAGGAGCCTTGGCCGCGCACGAACACCTGCGCTGCGCGCTCGGTGCTGGGCATCAGGCGATCACGCGACAGCTCAGCGGCTTGCGGCACGATCACCGGCGCACGCTTGGGCTCGGCGGCAGCGACAGGGGCCGAGCGGCGCAGGTTGAACAGGTTCATCAGGGCTCCAACCAATCACGGTAAGGGGCGGCAACGGTGCGGTCTTGGTGCCGGCACTCGATATTTTGCCTTGCCTATCAAAAGTGTTTTTCATCCGGAGTAACAATCGACCGATTCATCGCTGTAACCCGTTGGAATACGGCGATAGACTAGGCTTCGCAAGGGTTTTCGACCATTTCGTTTTTCCAGCATTTTCGATAAGTGTTACTTATGGATTTCCGCCAACTGCGTTATTTCGTCGCGGTGTATGAAGAAGGCCACGTGGGCCGCGCTGCAGAACGCCTGTCGCTGTCCCAGCCGGCACTCTCCCAGCAGATCCGGCAGCTGGAGCACAGCCTTGATTTGAGCCTGTTCGAGCGCAGCAACAAGCGCCTGTTGCCTACCTTGGCTGCCCATACCCTGTACAACCATGCCTTGCCCTTGCTTGACGGCCTGCAACGCGCCCACGAGGCCATGCGCAACTTCAAGGGCCAGTCGCTGCGCACCCTGGCCATCGGCGTGCTGCAGACCGTGCGACCGAGCCTCGTGCCACAGCTGCTCGAACGGCTGCGCAAGGCTCAGCCGCACCTTGTCGTGCAGATCTACGAGTTGTCGGGGCTGGAGATCGAACGGCGCCTGCTCAACGGCAGCCTAGACATCGGCATCAGCTACCTGCCGCCGCGCCAGCCCGGGTTACATGGCCTGCTGCTGTATGAAGACGAGCTGCAACTGGTCATCCCCGATACTCACGCGCTGAAGGACTTCAAGAAGGTGTCTATCCGCCAGGCTGCCGAATTGCCCATGCTGATGCTGGGCGAAGAATTCCAGATCCGTCAGATCTGGCAGGCGCAACTGGCCAGCCAAGGCCGCCGGCCGCAGGTTCAGGCAGAGATGAACAACATGGCGGGGATTCTCGACAGCCTGGCGCACACGGCACTGGCGACCATCCTGCCGGGGCGGGCCAAGGAGGCCGCCGAAGATGATCAGGGGCTGTTGTGGAAGCCCTTGAGCGAGCCACGGGTGCCGCTGAAGGTTGGCCTGGTGTTCCGCGATGCCCAACGCCAGCAGGCCTCTGTGGAGCTACTGCGCACGCTGCTGGAAGAAGAGACGGACGCCCGCCTGTTGGGGGCATCACCGCTGGATGTGCTGGCCTGAAAAAACACGCGCACAAAGAAAACCCCGCCGAAGCGGGGTTTTCCAGACTGTTTCCCTGTGACATCCGTATCGCCCCGCCATCCTGGCAGGTGGTCCTTCGTCGTCTTCCTTGATCTGTCCTTTGCGCTTCCTGCGCAACGTCCATGTGGTAAAGATTAACCGTGGATCCAATCTGAGAACAGTGGTGAAAAGTCACCACGTCGTGTAGGAAAAAGCTTACAACGGGGATTCATCCCCAGACATACCGAAAATCGGGGCCGCCAAGCGGGCCCCAAATACGTCAGAACTGCTCGGCATCCAGCAGGTACAGCGATTCACTGCCCGCCTTCACCGAAGCCACCAGCGAATCCACCCGTGGCAGCAACCGCGCAAAGTAGAACCGCGCCGTACCCAGCTTGCCCGAGTAGAACGCCTCGTCGCCCTCACCCGCCTGGGCCGCCCGTGCCATCAGTGCCCACATATAGCCGTAGGCCACATAACCAAACGCATGCAGGTACTCGACCGAAGCCGCGCCGATTTCATTCGGGTTGCCCTTGGCCTGTTCCAGCACCCACTCCGTCAGCCCGTCGAGCTGGTCGAGGCTGGCCGCCAACGGCTTGGCAAATTCGTCCAGCTCGCCAGTTGCGCTGGCAATGAACTGGCGGATCTCGTCGGAGAACAACCGGTAGTACGCGCCACCGCTGGCCACCACCTTGCGCCCCATCAGGTCGAGGGCCTGGATGCCGTTGGTGCCTTCGTAGATCTGTGTGATGCGCACATCACGCACCAACTGCTCCTGCCCCCATTCGCGAATGTAGCCATGCCCGCCGAACACCTGCTGGCCATGCACCGCGCACTCCAGCCCCAGGTCGGTGAGGAATGCCTTGGCCACTGGCGTGAGCAGCGCCACCAGCTCTTCGCTGCATTTGCGCACGGCGGCGTCTTCGCTGTACTTGGCGCTGTCCAGCTGCATGGCCACGTAAGTGGAGAAGGCGCGGCCGCCCTCGATCAGCGCTTTCATGGTCAGCAGCATACGGCGCACGTCCGGGTGGACGATGATCGGGTCGGCGGCCTTGTCCTTGGCCTGTGGGCCAGTCGGGGCACGGCTCTGCAGGCGGTCGCGGGCGTATTCCACGGCGTTCTGGTAGGAGCGTTCGGCCGAGGCCAGGCCCTGGATGCCAACACCCAGGCGCTCGTAGTTCATCATGGTGAACATGGCCGCCAGGCCCTTGTTCGGCTCACCGACGATATAGCCGACTGCTTCGTCGAAGTTCATCACGCAGGTAGCCGAGGCCTGGATGCCCATCTTGTGTTCGATCGAACCGCAAGTGGCCGGGTTGCGTGCACCGAGGCTGCCATCTTCGTTGACCAGAAACTTCGGCACCAGGAACAGCGAAATACCTTTCGGCCCCGCCGGTGCGTCCGGCAGCTTGGCCAGCACCAGGTGGATGATGTTCTCGGTCAGGTCGTGCTCGCCACCGGTGATGAAGATCTTGGTGCCGCTGACCTTGTAGCTGCCATCGGCCTGGGGCTCGGCCTTGGTACGGATGATGCCCAGGTCGGTGCCGGCGTGCGGCTCGGTCAGGCACATGGAACCGGCCCATACGCCTGCATACATGTTCGGCAGGTACTTTTGCTTCAGCGCTTCGCTGGCGTGGGCATTGATCGACAGGCAGGCACCGGCGGTCAGCATCGGGTACAAGCCAAAGGCCAGGCTGGAGGCGTTGACCATTTCCTCGACCTGAGCCGAGATGGCCTTGGGCATGCCCATGCCGCCGAACAGCGGGTCGCCGCCCACGCCGACCCAACCGCCTTCGGCGTAGGTGTTGTAGGCCTCGATGAAACCGGCGGGGGTGCGCACTGCGCCGTTGTCCCAGTGGCAACCTTCTTCATCGGCGGCGCGGCTGAGCGGCGCGATGGACTTGGCGGTGACCTTGCCGGCTTCCTCCAGCACGGCCAGAGCGGTGTCGGCATCGACAACGTCAGCCAGCCCGGGCAACTGCGCCCACTGCTCGGCCACGTTGAAGACTTCATTCAGTACGAAGCGCATGTCGCGCAGGGGCGCTTTATAGTCAGCCATGACAACCTCTCGCTAGTCGGGTCGGGGCGGTCTCGGGGAACCGCGACACAGGGGTTATTGGCAGTGTAACCGAACAACTTTTACGAGACATAGGGTCATCAACTGACCATGCAGTATTGCCCGGTCACGCCGTGCGTACGGCTCCGCGCTGCGATTGTTGCCCATGGACCATGACACAATTGCGCCCCGCGCCTTTGGCGCTGTACAGCGCCTGGTCGGCGGATTTCAGCACCGCCTCGGGGTTGCGATGATCGGCCTGGCGCTCGGCCACGCCGATACTGATGGTGACCGACACCGTGCCGCCACTGCTGCCCGCCCGGCGCTGGCGCCCGGCCGTATCGTCCTGCGGGCGGTTGTGCTGATCGCGCAGGTGCATCACATAGTTGGCGATCACCTCACGCACCGCTTCCACGTGGGGCACGCACTCCTCGGCTGTCTTGCCCGCGAACACCAGGGCGAACTCCTCGCCGCCATATCGGTAGGCCCGGCCGCCGCCGGTCACCTTGGACAAACGGCTGGCCACCAGGCGCAACACCTGGTCTCCCACGTCGTGGCCATGGGTATCGTTGAATTTCTTGAAGTGGTCCACGTCGGTCATGGCGATCACATAATTGCGCCCCAGGCGCTGCATGCGTTCGTTCAGCGCGCGGCGCCCCGGCAGGCCGGTCAGCTCGTCGCGGAAGGCCATCTGGTAGGCCTCATGCGCTACCGCTGCGGCGATCATCAACATCACCTGGCTGCACATGATGTTAAGGGTGAATGGCAGGATGAAGGTTTGCGGCAGCATCCAGAAAATGCCCAGCAGGCCGGTCAACTGCGCAGCATGCAGCGGCCTGGGGGCACGCAGGTATTGCACCACCAGCAGGATGAACACAACGAAGAACAGTGGGTAAACGATCTGGATCAGGCTCATCCACTGGCCATGCAAGGCTGGCCAGCGGATTTCCGCCAACCAGCTCAGCAGCGCTTCGGGGTAGCTTTGTTCGAGGGCAACCGCCACGCTGCCCACGGCAAACAGCACAGCGCCGCGGGCAACCAGGTCCTGCAGCAGGTGGGTACGTTCCTGCCAGGCGCCATACAAGCCGAACAGCGTGGGCAGCAACAGGCACACCAGGTGGAAGATCACCGCCGCGTCCTCGCGCACGCGGCCATGGTCACGGTAGAAGTCGGTCTGGGTGTCGAGCAGAAAGTAGGCGATGTACACCGTAAGCATCAGGAACAGCTCACGTTGCCGACGGTACACGGCACAGTACGCGCCGCCCAGCAGCAGAACCAACGTAGGCAAGACATTGAACAGCGATGTGAAGAAGACGCTGAGGTCTCTCACATAGGCTGCGGCGAGCCCTGCCAGCAACAAGAACAGCGAAGGCAGGAAGTGGCTTGCGCGAACAGCATTAAGACGAAACAAGGGTAATCTCCAACCCGGCAGATCAATAGTGGCATTGTGCCCTTACTTCATCGGCAGTGCACATGAACAGTTGAATTTGCCGTTGGGTCAATTGGCCCCAGATGCGGAAAACCCGCCTGCCGGTGAGGGCAGGCGGGTTCCGTGTACAGCGGTAGGATCAGTACGACAGGCCGAAGTTTTCTTCGTCCATCGCCATCAGGTTGTTGGCACCCGACAGCATGGTCGCTACATGGGTACGGGTGCGCGGCAGGATGCGCTGGAAGTAGAAGCGCGCCGTTTGCAGCTTGGCGGTGTAGAACGCCTCTTCGCTGGTGCCGGCTGCCAGTTTTTCGGCCGCCAGGCGGGCGATGTCGGCCCAGAAGTAGGCCAGGCAGGCGTAGCCGGAATACATCAGGTAATCGACCGAGGCCGCACCCACCTCTTCGCGGTCTTTCATGGCGGCCATGCCCACTTTCATGGTCAGCTCGCCCCACTCCTTGTTGATTGCCGCCAGCGGCTCGACGAACTCCTTGACCGCTTCGTTACCTTCCTGCGCCTGGCAGAACTTGTGCACGATCTTGGTGAAGCCCTTCAGTGCTTCGCCCTGGGTCATCAGCACTTTACGGCCGAGCAGGTCCAGCGCCTGAATGCCGGTGGTGCCTTCGTACAGCATGGAGATACGGCTGTCGCGAACGTTCTGCTCCATGCCCCACTCGGCGATGAAGCCGTGGCCGCCGTAGATCTGCACGCCATGGTTGGCCGCCTCGAAGCCGACTTCGGTCATGAACGCCTTGGCAATCGGGGTCAGGAACGCCAGCAGGGCATCGGCCTTCTTGCGCTCTTCTTCGTCCTGGCTGTACTTGACGATGTCCACCTGCTTGGCCGTGAAGTACACCATCGCGCGGTTGCCTTCGGCGAAGGCCTTCATGGTCAGCAGCATGCGGCGCACGTCCGGGTGGACGATGATCGGGTCAGCAGCCTTGTCCGGTGCTTTCGGGCCAGTCAGCGAGCGCATCTGCAGGCGCTCACGGGCGTACTTCAGGCCACCCTGGAACGCCACTTCGGCGTGGGCCAGGCCTTGCAGCGCTGTACCCAGGCGAGCGGTGTTCATGAAGGTGAACATGCAGTTCAGGCCTTTGTTGGCCGGGCCGATCAGGTAACCGGTGGCCGCATCGAAGTTCATCACGCAGGTAGCGTTACCGTGGATGCCCATCTTGTGTTCGATGGAGCCGCAGCTCACGCCGTTGCGCTCACCCACGCCGCCTTCGGCATTGGGCAGGAACTTCGGCACGATGAACAGCGAAATACCCTTGGTACCGGCCGGTGCGTCCGGCAGGCGGGCCAGGACGATATGGACGATGTTGTCGGCCATGTCGTGTTCACCGGCCGAAATGAAGATTTTTGTACCCGACACCTTGTAGCTGCCGTCAGCCTGTGGCTCGGCCTTGGTGCGCAGCATGCCCAGGTCGGTGCCGCAATGTGGCTCGGTCAGGCACATGGTGCCAGTCCACTCGCCGGACACCAGCTTGGTCAGGTAGGTGTGCTGCTGCTCGGGGGTGCCGTGCGCAGAGATGGTGTTCATCGCACCATGGGACAGGCCTGGGTACATGCCCCACGACCAGTTCGAGCCCCCGACCATTTCACTCAGGGCCAGGCCCAGCGACTCTGGCAA
>NZ_BCBJ01000064.1:0-19704 GCF_001320605.1 Pseudomonas sp. NBRC 111133
GGCCGCCGTGCTCGACGTCATGGGCCAGGCTCGGCCAGCCGCCTTCGACGAACTGTTCGTAGGCTGCCTTGAAGCCAGTCGGGGTTTTGACGCCCGATTCGCTCCAGGTGCAGCCTTCCTGGTCACCCACACGGTTCAGCGGCGACAGCACCTGCTCACAGAACTTCGCGCCTTCTTCGAGGATCGCGTCGACCATGTCGGGCGTGGCGTCCTGGCAGCCCGGCAGGCTCTGATAGTGCGCCTCATAGCCAAGCAGCTCGTCGCGAACGAAGCGGATATCACGCAAGGGGGCTTTGTAATCAGGCATTGCGATGAACCTCTGAGTCAGTTCTGTGGGGTGACCAGCTCTTGGCGGCCGTCGTATCAAACAGTTGTTTGAAACTTACGTTTAGCACCGCATTCTGTCAAGGATGGACTATGGTGCCATTTACGCCACGAAAAATGGCAAATATGCCAGACCTAGAGAAAACAATGCCCCTGTGGGAGCGGGCGTGCCCGCGAAGGCGTCCGATCAGGCAATTGAGGTGCCTGATCTGACGCTTTCGCGGGCACACCCCCACAGGGGCTGTGTGTAATTCGAGGGAGCGCCCTCTCAGGCGTAAGTATCGATAATCCGGCCGAGCATTTCGTCGGATGCCTTGGCCATCTTTGCGCCAAGCTCGACTTCGGTTTTGCCCAAGGCCATCTGCACGGTGCTGGTGGCCAGGTCCATCTGCTGGCTGCGGTCGACCGCGCGCAAGCGCTCAGCCTGAAAGTCGCTGGACTGGCTGGTGGCGGTACGTTCGGCGGTGGCGTTTGCAATCTGGCCGGCGGCCTGATCGACGCGGTTCTGGCCGGCCTGGATTGCGCTCAGGCCCGCGTAGTAGGCGGAGCTACCGGTGATTTCCATGTCAGGACTCCATTGACGCTGGATGACGAACAGGCTCAATTAAAGCAGGCCTGTCGTGAAAAGGCCCGTTTAAATCCATAATGGCCTGGTGCTATCTGATAGGCCTTGGGTATTCCTGCACCGGCCTCTTCGCGGGCTTGCCCGCGAAAGGGCCGGGCCTGGAAACGACTAATCCAGCAGATCCAACTGAAGGTGTTCAGCCACCATATCGGCACTGGCGAGCTTCAGTTTGGGCACCCGCCCAAGGCAAGGCGCCGGCAAGCGCTCGGCCAGACTGGCCAGATTTTCTTCCAGCCGCGAAGTACGCGGCTCGATGATATTCGCCACCCACCCGGCCAACTGCAGCCCGTCACGCTCGATCGCCTCGGCACTGAGCAAGGCATGGCTGATACAGCCCAAGCGAACGCCCACAACCAGTATCACTGGCAATTTAAGGGCAACGGCAAGGTCCGAAAGGTTCTCCAACCCCGACAACGGCACACGCCAGCCACCCGCACCTTCAACCAACGTGAAGTCGGCATTTTGTTGCAGCACATTGCGCATCGCTGCCAACAGCGCGGGCACGGCCAGCGTCACCCCCGCCTCGCGCGCCGCCACATGCGGAGCAATCGCCGGCTCGAAGGCGAACGGGTTGACCTGCTCATACGGCAACTTGATCGTACTTTCATCGATCAGCGCCTGGGCATCACTATTGCGCAACCCTTTCGGGGTCATCGTGCAGCCCGAGGCCACCGGCTTGGCGCCCAGTGTGCTCATGCCCTGCAACCGCGCCGCATGCAACAGCCCGGCGGCGATGGTGGTCTTGCCGACATCGGTATCGGTACCGGCGATGAAATAGGCCTGGCTCATCGTGCTCCCCTTACGCCTGTGGCTTGCGCAACACACCATAGACCACTTGATAGGTGGCTGGCAGCCCCGCAGGCTGGCGAAATGCCTCATAGGCGTGCAGCAGGCCCTGCATGCGCGCCCGACCGGTAAGCCCGGACGGTCGCCCGGGGTTCAGGTTGTGTGCCCCCAACGCCTTGAGTTCATGGGTCAGGCTACGTACATCCGGGTAGTGCAGCACGTGTGGGCAACGTTGCAATTCAAGCTGTTCCAGCCCGCTGCCAGCACACAGGCGTTGATAATCCTCAAAACGCCGGAAGCGGTTCACATGCACCAGGCCATCCACTGCCTGCCAACTGGCCCGCAGTTCGTCGAGGGTACCCACGCAAAGGCTGCTGAAGGCCAGCACGCCGCCGGGGCGCAGCACACGCGACGCCTCTGCCAGCACGCTGGCAAACTGGTCGCACCACTGCACGGCCAGGCTGGAAAACACCAGATCGACGCAGGCATCACGCAGCGGCAGGCGCTCAGCATCACCCGCCACATGGTAATGCGCACCGCCCTGCTCATGACGAGCATGGCGCAGCATGCCTTCAGCGATATCCACCGCCACGCCACTGGTTTGCGCAAAGCGCTCGGCCAGGATGCGGCTGAAATGGCCGGTGCCGCTGCCCAGGTCCAGCCAATGTGAGGGCTGCATGCCTGCCGGCAATTGCTCCAGCAGGTGCAAACCCACTGCGCGCTGCAAGGCCGCCACGCTGTCGTAGCTGGCCGCAGCGCGGGAGAACGAGGCCGCCACCTGGCGTTTGTCGGGCAGCGCGCCAGGGGTTGGACGGGATAGGTCAGTCATCGCCACTCTCATGCAGGAAACTCTTGATGCCCGCCGCCAGCTCCTGCGGGTACTCCAGCAGGAATGCGTGGGAACTGTCTTCGACCAAGCCCACTTCCACATCGGGCAGCAACTCGCTCAACGCTTTTGCCGCCTCTGCCGGCACCAGTGCATCGCTACCGGCAAACAGGTGCAACTGCGGGCCAGCATAGGCCTGCAGGGCTTCACGGGTATCAAGCCTGGCCAGCACTTCAAGGCCTGTGGCCAGGTACAACGGGTCGGTATCCGGCACGCCGACACCCAGTTGCCGCAGCAACGTGCGCGGTTGCAGGGCGCCATCGCTGCACAGCGTGCGGAAGCGCTTGAGCGTGACCTGGGTATGGCTGCGGCAGCCATCGAGGAAGGTGCCGAAGGTGTCTTCGGCCATGCCATGGGGCCAGTCCGGGCGGGCCACGAAGCTGGGGTTGCTGGCCAGTGTCAGCAGGCCGCAGCAGTGGTCACCGCGCTTGTGTGCCAAGGCGCTGGCCAGCATGCCGCCCAGCGACCAGCCGCCCAGCCACACGTCGTTCGGCAGCTTCCGATCCAGGTGGTCGACCCAGGCCTGAACATCGCTGTCGGCCAATTCCGGCAAGGGCATCAGCTCCACCTGCAGGCGAGCGTCCTGGGCGCGCAGGCTCGCTGCCAGCGGCTCCAGGGAGGCAGTGCCCAGGCCCCAGCCGGGCAGCAGTACAAGGCGATTACGCATCGGCGTTCTCCAACTGTGGATAACACTCGGCCAATGCATTCAACAATAGCTGCACCTGCGCTTCGCTGTGCGCGGCGCTCAGGGTCACCCGCAGGCGCGCACTACCAGCCGGCACGGTGGGTGGGCGGATGGCCGTCACCAGCAAGCCGCGCTCGCGCAGCATGCGCGACAGGCGCAGGGCCTGTGCGCTGTCGCCGATCACAATGGGCTGGATCGGCGTTGGGCTGTCCATCAGTTGCAGCCCGATCTGTTGCGCGCCCTCGCGGAACTGGCGAATCAACGCCGCCAGGTGCTCACGTCGCCAAGTCTCGCGGCGCAGCAACTCCAGGCTCTTGAGCGTGGCACAGGCAAGTGCCGGTGGCTGGCTGGTGGTGTAGATGTAGGGGCGGGCAAATTGCACCAGCGCCTCGATCAGCGCTTCGCTGCCGGCGACAAAGGCACCGGCAGTACCGCAGGCCTTACCCAACGTGCCGATCAGCACCGGCACGTCTTCCACGCCCAGGCCGAAGTGCTCGACGATACCGCCGCCCTGCGTACCCAAGGTACCCAGACCATGGGCATCGTCGACCATCAGCCAGGCACCACGCGCCCGGGCGACATCAGCCAGTGCCGGCAGGTTGGCCAGGTCGCCGTCCATGCTGAACACGCCATCGGTCACCACCAGGGTATTGCCGACGGCCTTGTCCAGGCGGCTGGCCAGGCTGGCCGGGTCGTTGTGCAGGTAGCGGTTGAAGCGGGCACCACTGAGCAACCCGCCATCCAGCAGGGACGCGTGGTTCAAGCGGTCCTGCAGCACGGTGTCGCCCTGCCCCACCAATGCGGTGATAGCACCCAGGTTGGCCATGTAGCCGGTGGAGAACAGCAGCGCACGCGGGCGCCCGGTCAGTTCGGCCAGCGCCTCTTCAACCTGATGGTGCGGCGTGCTGTGGCCGACCACCAGATGCGAAGCGCCACCGCCCACACCCCAGCGCTCGGCGCCGGTCTGCCAGGCGGCGATCACTTCAGGGTGGTTGGCCAGGCCCAGGTAGTCATTGCTGCAGAAGGCCAGCAAGCGCTGGCCGTCGACCACCACCTCCGGCCCCTGCGGGCTTTCCAGCAGTGGCCGCTGCCGATACAGGTCTGCGGCGCGCCGTTCGGCCAGGCGCGCCGCCAGGTCGAAGGCCATGTCAGGCCGATGCAGCGTTGTAGAACATCTCGCTGCTGCGCTGTTCGACCAACGCCTGCTCGATAGCCGCCTGGTGCACTTCGTCGGCGTGCTCTTCACGCGCTTCAGGCTTGATGCCCAAGCGCGCGAACAGTTGCATGTCCTTGTCGGCTTGCGGGTTGGCGGTGGTCAGCAGTTTTTCGCCATAGAAAATCGAGTTGGCGCCAGCCATGAAGGCCAGAGCCTGCATCTGCTCGTTCATTTGCTCGCGGCCGGCGGACAGGCGCACGTGCGACTTGGGCATCAGCAAGCGGGCCACGGCCAGCATGCGGATGAAGTCGAACGGGTCCACATCCTCTTCCTCGGCCAGCGGCGTGCCGGCTACCTTGACCAGCATGTTGATCGGCACCGACTCCGGGTGCTCGGGCAGATTGGCCAACTGGATCAGCAGGCCCGCGCGGTCGTCCAGCGACTCACCCATGCCCAGGATGCCGCCAGAGCAGATCTTCATGCCGGCATCACGCACGTAGGCCAGGGTTTGCAGGCGCTCGCTGTAGGTGCGGGTGGTGATGATGCTGCCGTAGAACTCCGGCGAGGTGTCGAGGTTGTGGTTGTAGTAGTCCAGGCCCGCCTGGGCCAAGGCCACGGTTTGCTCCTGGTCGAGCTTGCCGAGGGTCATGCAGGTTTCAAGGCCCATGGCCTTCACCCCTTTGACCATCTCCAGCACATAAGGCATGTCTTTGGCCGACGGGTGCTTCCACGCTGCGCCCATACAGAAACGGGTGGAGCCAATGGCTTTGGCGCGGGCGGCTTCTTCAAGCACCTTCTGCACTTCCATCAGTTTCTGTTTTTCCAGCCCGGTGTTGTAGTGGCCGGACTGTGGACAATATTTGCAATCTTCCGGGCAGGCGCCGGTCTTAATCGACAGCAGGGTCGATACCTGCACGCGGTTCGGGTCGAAATGCGCGCGGTGCACGGTCTGCGCCTGGAATAGCAGGTCATTGAACGGTTGCTGGAACAACGCCTTGACCTCGGCCAGGGACCAGTCGTGACGTGTTGTTGCAGTTGTGCTGGCGCTCATCGGCGTTTCCTTGTTTAGGCTGTAGCTGGCGCCGAGACAGGAAAGCCCGCCAGCGCATCACGGATAGCTCGCATAGTCATGGAAGGCCTATGAACTGTCAACCATACTGGAAAAGACTGGTTTACAAGTGCTCACTTATTAATCAGTCGTGTTTGTTGTGTGATGAGCCTGCCGAGCAGGCCTACCCCCTGTGTATGGCCTGCGAGCAGGAATTGCCTTGGCTAGGTGATCATTGCCTGCGCTGCGCCCTGCCGCTGCCCATGGCGGGCCTGACCTGCGCCCAGTGCTGTCGCCACCTGCCGGCCTTCGACCGGGTGTTTGCGCTTTGGCAATTCGGCTTTCCGGTCGATACGCTGGTCAGCCGCTTCAAGCACAACCGGCAGTGGCCCTTGGGGCGGTTGATGGCTGAATTGCTCGGGCTTGGGCTGCGGCATCGCTTTGCCGAAGGGTTAGCCCGCCCTCACCTGCTGTTGCCGGTACCCTTGGCCAGGCGTCGACTGCGCGAACGAGGGTTCAACCAGGCGGGGATGCTTGGGCGTTGGTTGTCTTCGCAGCTTGGGCTGGTTTGCGACGAGCGGTTATTGGTGCGCACGCGCGAGACGCCTGCACAACAACAGCTGGACGCCAAGGCACGGCGGCGCAATCTACGTCAGGCGTTTGCGGTCACGGGCGATTTGACAGGCAAGCATGTCGCCATTGTCGATGATGTGGTAACCACCAGTGCCACCGTGCAGGCCATTGCCGAAGTGCTGCGCAAAGCCGGCGCGCAGCGTGTGGATGTGTATTGCCTGGCACGCACGTCCAAGCCGGGGTATGCATGACACTGCACAGTCCTACACAATCCACCCTCAGGCCCTTCACCTACAACGACTCAATGCTCATGACGCTGCCTACTTTGCTTACCCAGCA
Source organism: Pseudomonas sp. NBRC 111133 (assembly GCF_001320605.1). NCBI lineage: Bacteria > Pseudomonadati > Pseudomonadota > Gammaproteobacteria > Pseudomonadales > Pseudomonadaceae > Pseudomonas > Pseudomonas sp. NBRC 111133. Next base: position 6,423 of record NZ_BCBJ01000064.1, read on the forward strand.
CATCGCCCGCCGCCCCCAGCGCATTGCGCTGCTGCAGCACATTGCCGAGCAAGGCTCGATCACCCGCGCCGCCAAGGCTGCGAGCATCAGCTACAAGACCGCCTGGGATGCCATTGACGAGCTCAACAACCTGGCCAGCCAGCCCTTGGTGGAGCGCAGCGCCGGTGGCCGTGGCGGTGGCGGTGCGCGTTTGTCGCCGGAAGGCGAGCGGGTACTGCGCCTGTATCAGCGGCTGCAGGCCTTGCAGGCGCAAATCCTTGAAGCCGCCGAAGAGTCCAGCGACCTCGACCTGCTCGGCCGCCTGATGCTGCGCACCAGTGCGCGTAACCAGCTGCAGGGCCAGGTCAGCGGCCTGCGCCGTGAAGGCCGGTATGACCGTGTCAGCCTGGCATTGGGCGGCGGGCTGGAAATTGATGCGCTGATCACGCACGACAGTACCGCGCGGCTGGAGCTGACGTTGGGGACAATGGTGGTGGCGTTGCTCAAGGCTGGATGGGTGCGGTTGTTGGCGGAGGGAGAAGAGGCTGAAGCGGGCAGCAATTGCTTGAGCGCTACGGTGGAAGACGTGCTGACCGAGGATGACGGGCCTGGTGAGGTCCGGCTGGCGCTGGGCAATGGGCAGACGCTGTGTGCAATTGCCGAGGGGGATTGGTTGGCTGGCCAGCAGGTAGCAGCTGGCAGTTCTGTACGGGTGCAGTTTCATCCGTCCTATGTGCTGATCGGCGTTCCTGCCTAGCCTGGCCGCGCTTCGCGCGGTTCGCGGGCATGCCCGCTCCCACAGGAATTTCGCACACCTTGAAGGCTTCGCTGTACTTGTGGGAGCGGGCGCGCCCGCGAAGAGGCCGGTACAAGCGGAACGCGGTAACATGGCCCCATGCCGCTTATCCCCGGAGCCCCCATGTCCCACCCCTTCGACACCCTCACCCCTGACCTGGTCCTGGACGCCGTGGAAAGCATCGGCTTTCTCAGCGATGCACGGGTGCTGGCACTGAACAGCTACGAAAACCGCGTCTACCAGGTGGGCATCGAGGACGCGCAGCCGCTGATCGCCAAGTTCTACCGCCCAGGCCGCTGGAGCGATGCGGCCATCCTCGAAGAACACAGCTTCACCGCCGAACTGGCTGACTGCGAAGTGCCGGTGGTTGCGCCCCTGCAGCACGATGGCCGCACCTTGTTCGAACACCAGGGTTTCCGTTTCACCCTGTTCCCCCGCCGCGGTGGCCACGCTCCGGAGCCAGGCAACCTCGACCAGCTGTATCGCCTCGGCCAACTTCTCGGCCGCCTGCACGCCGTAGGCGCCAGCAAACCGTTCGAACACCGCGAGGCCCTGGCTGTGGACAACTTTGGCCACGCCTCGCTCAACACTTTGCTGGAAGGCGATTTTGTCCCGCGTGAGTTGTTGCCAGCATTCGAGTCCGTGGCCCGCGACGTGCTCAAGCGGGTCGAGGAGATCTACGCCCGCACGCCCCACCAGCTCATCCGCCTGCACGGCGACCTGCACCCCGGCAACCTGATGCACCGCGACGAGGTGTACCACGTGGTCGACCTCGACGACTGCCGCATGGGCCCGGCCGTGCAAGACCTGTGGATGATGCTGGCCGGCAGCCGCGAGGAGCGCCTGGGGCAGTTGGCCGAGCTGATCGACGGCTACAACGAGTTCCACGACTTCGACCCGCGCGAGCTTGCCCTGATCGAACCCCTGCGCGCCCTGCGCCAGCTGCACTACAGCGCCTGGCTGGCACGGCGCTGGGACGACCCGGCGTTCCCGCCGAGCTTCCCGTGGTTTGGCCAGCCCCGCTACTGGGGCGACCAGATTCTCGCCCTGCGCGAACAGATGGCGGCACTGGATGAAGCCCCGCTGAAATTGTTCTAGAAGCACGCCCGCCTCTGTCTACAATAGGCGTCGCTTTATTTAGCTACCTAAGCAAGGATTCTGCATGCACGCCGCAAACCCGCGTCGCGGGTACATATTGGGCCTCAGTGCCTACATCATCTGGGGCCTGTTCCCCTTGTACTTCAAGGCGATCCAGAGCGTCCCGGCGGTGGAGATCATTGTCCACCGGGTACTCTGGTCGGCATTGTTCGGCTCGCTGCTGCTACTGGTGTGGAAACACCCTGGCTGGTGGCGTGAACTGCGCGACAATCCACGCCGGCTGGGCATCCTGGCCCTGAGCGGGGCACTGATCGCCGGTAACTGGCTGACGTACGTGTGGTCGGTGAACAACGGCCGCATGCTCGAAGCCAGCTTGGGCTACTACATCAACCCGCTGATCAATGTGCTGTTGGGCATGCTGATTCTTGGCGAACGCCTGCGCCGCCTGCAGTGGCTGGCGGTGGGCATGGCCGCCGTGGGCGTGGCCCAGCAGGTGTGGCAAGTGGGCAGCCTGCCCTGGGTGTCGCTGGTGCTGGCGCTGAGCTTCGGCTTCTATGGGCTCATTCGCAAACAGGCGCCAGTGGCGGCATTGCCGGGCCTGGTAGTGGAAACCTGGATGCTGGTGCCGCTGGCCCTTGGCTGGCTGCTGCTGCACCCGGCGGCGATGAGTGCCCAAGGGGCGTTCTATACCAGCAGCGAGGCGCTGTGGCTGATGGCTGCCGGGCCGGTGACGCTGATACCGTTGGTGTGCTTCAACGCGGCGGCGCGGCACCTGCCGTACACCACGCTGGGCTTCTTGCAATACCTGGCACCCACACTGGTGTTGCTGCAGGCAGTGCTGCTGTTTGATGAGCACCTGTCGTCGAGCAACCTGGTGGCGTTCATGTTCATCTGGGCAGGTTTGGCCATTTACAGCGTCGATGCCTGGTTGAGTTTGCGCAAGCGAAGCTGATCAAAAAACGATCAAACCTCTGCAGGCCTTGTGATGCGCGGCCTGCAGAGACATCTCCAAAGGTTATCCACACCCTCGTCCCCGTGCTTTGTGCACAAGCTGCTGATTTTTGGGTGTTTTTTGAGCAAACCTGTGTAAGGCACGCTCGGCCTGGGCTGGAGAGGGGAACCCCCAGGTTATCCACAGGGCCTTCCCCGTGATATCGGGATAACCGCAGGGGGCCAGTCTCGAATCAATCCTCGGCACGCAAGTGCAACTCCACCATCAAGTCATCCGCCAGGCTTTCCAGCTTCTGCTGCAGCACATCCAGCGGCAAGGTCAACGGCAGCGCCAGCAGCGCATCAGCATGAAACAGCGGCTCGCTGCTCATCGGCGCAGGCCGCACCTCTGTGGAAAACCGCTCGACGTTCACCTGCAACTCCGCCAGCAAACGAGTAATGTCGCGCACGATCCCCGGCCGGTCGTTACCCACCAGTTCCATGGCAATCGGTTTCCATGTGCAAGAGGGCTCACTCCCGCTCTCGGCAATCAGCACCCGAATGTCATCCCTGGCCAACCCCTGCAGCGATGCCACCAGCTCAGCATAATTCTCAGCCGGCACCGCCACCCGCAGGATACCGGCAAACTGCCCGGCCATACGCGACATGCGGCTTTCCAGCCAGTTGCCACTGTGGTCGGCGATGCATTGGGCAATACGTTCGACCTGGCCGGCCTTGTCAGGGGCAATTACCGTCAGTACAAGATGATCCACAAGCCCTTCCTCGTGTCGAACCGCGCCGGGCGGCAGAAAATCGGGGGATCGACTCAGTATAGGCAAGGCGCGGCAACCTGCCGCAGGGCAATCCGCATAACCAATCGTGTACTGTTTCAAGATTTATCTGGAACAATCCACCTGTTTTTTGCGAACATACTCACTCCCAGCGTGACCATACGCGACCAACGGGTCGCATAACGGCGCTTTTAGTCTGATTTTGCCCCGCCTACTGCTTCATGTAGTATCCCGTGGCGCGGACTACAAAACGTCGTTTGGATGTCTGCCAAGGCGCCTGTGAAAATACGCACACTGCCCGCCAGCCAGTCTGGCAGGCCGCACCCAGCCGCGTCCGGCGCAACCCGGGGGCATGCACTGGTGCCGTGTTTAGAGAAGCGCTACAGGCTTAATACAGAAGAGCGAAATAGCTGAGCAGAGTGAGGCAAGCAATGACTGGATACGTTCAAGTCGGTGGCCTTCAGGTCGCCAAGGTCCTGTACGACTTCGTGAACAACGAAGCCATCCCCGGGACCGGCATCGTCGCCGAGCAGTTCTGGGCGGGTGCAGAGAAGATCATCAATGACCTCGCTCCAAAGAACAAAGCCCTGCTCGCCAAGCGCGACGAGCTGCAAGCCAAGATCGACGCCTGGCACCAGGCACGCAAAGGCCAGGCCCACGACGCCGCAGCCTACAAAGCATTCCTCCAGGAAATCGGCTACCTGCTGCCACAAGCCGACGATTTCCAGGCCACCACCCAGAACGTGGACGAAGAAATCGCCCACATGGCCGGCCCACAGCTGGTCGTTCCGGTGATGAACGCCCGCTTCGCCCTCAACGCCGCCAACGCCCGTTGGGGTTCGCTGTACGATGCGCTGTACGGCACCGACGCCATCAGCGATGAAGGCGGCGCCGAAAAAGGCCAGGGTTACAACAAGGTCCGTGGCGACAAAGTCATTGCCTTCGCCCGCGCCTTCCTCGACGAAGCCGCGCCACTGGCCGCCGGCTCGCACGTCGACTCCACCGGCTACCGCATCGAAGGCGGCAAACTGGTAGTGGCCCTTAAAGGCGGCAGCAACAGCGGCCTGCGTGATGACGCGCAACTGATCGGCTTCCACGGCGACGCCGCCGCGCCGACTGCCGTGCTGCTCAAGCACAACGGCCTGCACTTCGAAATCCAGGTCGATGCCAGCACCCCGGTTGGCAGCACCGACGCTGCAGGCGTGAAAGACATCCTGATGGAATCGGCACTGACCACCATCATGGACTGCGAAGACTCGGTTGCCGCTGTCGATGCCGACGACAAGGTGATCGTCTACCGCAACTGGCTGGGCCTGATGAAAGGCGACCTGGCCGAAAGCGTGAGCAAGGGTGGCAAAACCTTTACTCGCACCATGAACCCGGACCGCGAGTACGCCGCGCCAAACGGCGGCAGCGTGACCCTGCATGGCCGTTCGCTGCTGTTCGTGCGTAACGTTGGCCACCTGATGACCAACCCGGCGATTCTCGATGCCCAGGGCAACGAAATCCCTGAAGGTATCCAGGACGGCCTGTTCACCAACCTGATCGCCCTGCACAACCTCAACGGCAACACCACCCGCAAGAACACCCGCAGCGGCAGCGTGTACATCGTGAAGCCGAAGATGCACGGGCCGGAAGAAGTGGCCTTCGCCGCCGAAATCTTCAGCCAGGTCGAAGACCTGCTGGGCATGCCGCGCAACACCGTCAAGGTCGGCATCATGGACGAAGAGCGCCGCACCACGGTCAACCTCAAGTCCTGCATCAAGGCAGCCGCAGAACGCGTGGCGTTCATCAACACCGGTTTCCTCGACCGCACGGGCGATGAAATCCACACCTCGATGGAAGCCGGCGCCGTGGTGCGCAAGGGCGCCATGAAGAACGAGAAGTGGATCGGCGCCTACGAGAACAACAACGTCGACGTGGGCCTGGCCACCGGCCTGCAAGGCCGTGCGCAGATCGGCAAAGGCATGTGGGCCATGCCTGACCTGATGGCCGCCATGCTGGAGCAGAAAATCGCCCACCCGCTGGCCGGTGCCAACACCGCCTGGGTGCCGTCGCCGACTGCCGCCACCCTGCACGCCCTGCACTACCACAAGGTGGACGTACAGGCGCGCCAGCGTGAACTGGCGTCGCGTACCCCGGCTTCGGTAGACGACATCCTGGCCATCCCGCTGGCTGCCGATACCAACTGGTCGGTCGAAGAAATTCGCAACGAGCTGGACAACAACGCCCAGGGCATCCTCGGCTACGTGGTGCGCTGGATCGACCAGGGCGTGGGTTGCTCGAAGGTGCCGGACATCAACAACGTCGGCCTGATGGAAGACCGCGCCACCCTGCGTATTTCGGCCCAGTTGCTGGCCAACTGGCTGCGCCATGGCGTAGTCAGCCAGGAGCAAGTGCTGGAAAGTCTCAAACGCATGGCCGTGGTGGTTGACCAGCAGAACGCCGGCGACGCCCTGTACCGCCCGATGGCGCCGAACTTCGACGACAACGTCGCGTTCCAGGCCGCTGTCGAGCTGGTGGTGGAAGGAGGCAAGCAGCCGAACGGCTACACCGAGCCGGTGCTGCACCGTCGTCGCCGCGAATTCAAGGCGCGTAACGGGCTGTAAATCGAAAGGGGCCGCTTTGCGGCCCCTTTCTGCATCACTCTATTTTCAGTTCTCTCTTCACCAGGTCCAGCAGCTTGCCCAGGTCCACAGGCTTGAGCAGGAAATCCACCACCCCCAGGTGCATCACGTCCACTGCCTCCTTCACATCGGTGTCGCCCGACACCACGATGATCGACAACGCCGCCCGCTCCGACTCACGAATCGTCCGGATCAAGTCCAGGCCATCCTCGGGCTGCATGCGCAAATCCGTAATCATCAAACCAATCCGCTGCTGGTAATGCAGGTACAGCCTGGCCTCCTGCGCCCCGTCCGCCCCTACCGCATCGATGCCCCGGCTTTTCAGGTACAGGATCAGCGCCTCGCGGTTAACCGCGTTATCGTCCACCACCAGCACCAACGGCCTTGGCGCCACAGGCGCACTCACCACGGCCAATGCCTCGCGCTCGGCGTCGCTCAGGATGTCGGTTTGCTCAGGCATGGTCATCTCGTCAAAAAAATTCCGCTTCAGCAGTAGGACCACTTTACTTGCGTAACCCGGTGCGCCTTTCGTCGGGTCTTTGACAGGCGTGCTCATAGACTTACGTCCAATGGGCACCACCCCGCCGCAAGCCGACCATGGAGGCAGAGAACAACAGGGCCGGCACCTATATATAGATATATATAGTTCGGCATAGCGATACGGTCAGTTTCATGAGCAAAAAGGACGCCTACAGCCAGGCGGGCAGGACGGCAGTGCTGCAGAACATCCAGGGCACCCTGCAGTTTCTGCAGCGCTTCCCGCCGTTCAACCAGATGGAGCACAGCCACCTGGCCTTCCTGGTGGAACAGTGCCAGCTGCGCTTCTATGCCAGCGGCGAAAGCATCGTCAAACCTGCCGACGGGCCGGTGGAGCACTTCTACATCGTCAAGCAGGGGCGAGTGGTTGGCGAGCGCCAGCACCTGGTCAAACCGGGCGTGGAGACCACCTTCGAAATCACCAGCGGCGAATGCTTCCCTCTGGCCGCACTGCTGGGCGAACGGGCGACCCGCACCGAGCACCTGGCCGGTGAAGACACCTTCTGCCTGCAGTTGAACAAAGCCGCGTTCATCCGCGTGTTCTCGATGTCTGAAGTGTTTCGGGATTTTGCCTTGCGTGGGGTCAGCAGCCTGCTCGACCAGGTCAACCAACAGGTACGCCAGCGCGCGGTGGAAACCCTCGGTACCCAGTACTCACTGAACACCCCGCTGGGTGAGCTGGCCATGCGTCACCCGGTGGTGTGCAGCGCCGATACACCGTTGCGCGATGCCGTGCGGCTGATGCACGAACAGCAGGTCGGCAGCATCGTGGTGATCGACCTGCAGCGCTACCCTGTCGGCATCTTTACCCTGCGCGATCTGCGCCAGGTGGTGGCGTCGATGGATGCGGACCTGGGCGCCCCCATCGAGCGGCACATGACCGCCAAGCCCTTCTACCTCAGCCCCCAGGCCAGCGCCTTCGACGCGGCCATGGCCATGACCGAACGGCATATCGCCCACGTGTGCCTGGTGGAAAACCGACGCCTGTGCGGGGTGGTTTCCGAGCGTGACCTGTTCTCGCTGCAACGGGTCGACCTGGTGCACCTGGCGCGTACCATCCGCCATGCGCCTCGGCTGGACACCCTGGTTTCGCTGCGCGGTGAAATCAGCCAGCTGGTCGAGCGCATGCTCGCCCACGGCGCATCGTCCACGCAGATCACCCAGATCATCACCCTGCTCAACGACCACACCGTGTGCCGGGTGATCGAGCTGGCACTGGCCGAGCGCGGCGACCCAGGTGTGCCATTCAGCTGGCTGTGCTTCGGCAGCGAAGGGCGGCGCGAGCAAACCCTGCACACCGACCAGGACAACGGCATCCTCTTCGAGGCCGCCGACAGCGCCGAGGCCGACAGCATCCGTGCGCGCCTGCTGCCGCTGGCGCAGTACATCAACCAGTGCCTGGCACAGTGCGGCTTTACCCTGTGCAAGGGCAACATCATGGCCGGCAACCCTGAATTGTGCCTGTCGCGCAGCGAGTGGGCACGGCGCTTTGCCGGTTTTGTCCGCGAAGCCAGCCCGGAGAACCTGCTGGGCTCCAGCATCTATTTCGACCTGCGCGTAGTGTGGGGCGACGAGCAAGGCTGCGAGCAGTTACGCCAGAGCCTTCTGGCGCGAGTAGCCGACAACCGCCTCTTCCAGCGCATGCTGGCCGACAATGCCCTGCGCCAGCGCCCACCGGTGGGCCGCCTGCGCGAATTCGTGCTGACCCGCCTGGGCAACGACAAGGCCGCCACCCTCGACCTCAAGGTCCAGGGCCTGACGCCCTTCGTCGATGGCGCACGCTTGCTGGCCCTGGCCAATGGCATCGGCGCCTGCAATACCCTGGAGCGCCTGCGCCAACTGGTGGCCAAGGGCGTGATCGAGCCGCTGGATGGCGCTGCCTATGAAGAGGCTTATCACTTCATCCAGCAGACCCGCATGCAGCAGCATCAGCGCCAGACCCGCGACAACCTGCCGTACTCCAACCGGCTCGACCCGGACAGCCTCAACCACCTGGACCGGCGCATCCTGCGCGAGTCCCTGCGCCAGGCCCAACGCCTGCAAAGCAGCCTGGCCTTGCGGTATCAGCTATGAGCCTGTTCGCCTGGCTGCGCCCCAGCGCGCCCGAGCTGGACCACGCCATGCGTCAGCGCCTGGCCCGGCAGCCCAAGCCCGCGCCGTTGGGTGTGTGCAGTTTGCGTGAGCAGCGCTGGGTAGTGCTGGACCTGGAAACCAGCGGGCTTAACCCCAACCGTGACCAAGTGTTGTCGATCGGGGCGGTGGCCATCGAGGACGGTGCCATCGATTTTGCGCAACAGTTCGAACGTACCCTGCACCGGCCTTTGCAGAAAACCAACGCCAGCGTGTTGATCCACGGCCTGGGGCCTGGGGCCTTGGCCGCCGGTTGCGACCCGGCCGAGGCCTTGCTGGATTTGCTCGATTTCATTGGTGACAGCCCGGTGCTGGCGTTTCATGCGCCATTCGACCAACGCATGCTGGCGCGGGCGCTGAAGGAAAGCCTGGGTTACCGCTTGCAGTCACCGTTCCTCGATGTGGCCGAACTGGCGCCGATGCTTAACCCTGACACCGTGCTGCGCGAGGCCGGGCTGGATGACTGGGTCGCGCGGTTTGGCTTGCAGGTGGAAGAACGCCACCATGCCAGTGCCGATGCACAGGTAACGGCTGAGCTGGCACTGATTTTGTTCAGCCAAGCCCGGCGCCAGCAGCTGGACAGCCCGTTGCAGCTGGAGCAGCGGTTGCGAGGGTGGCGGCGGCGAAACGCCCAGAGTCATGGGCTGTAGGGCGTGGTTTTTATTGCGCCTGTGAGATCGAGCACCGCCCGCGCAGCGGATCGCTCGCTCCTACGTTTGTTTTCGGCCAGTAACGCCTGTGACAGGCGCGCGCGACCGCCTTGTTTGTACGACGCGATATCGAGCCATACGCCAAAGCATTCGCGCGTAAATCCCGCAGGAATAATTGGCCCGAAACAAACGTAGGAGCGAGCGATAGCTCGCGATCCGCCGCGCGGGCGGAGCTCGATTTCACAAGCGCTAAAAGACTCAAGCCAGCCCTATCAGCCTTTTCCATGATGGCAATCCGATAAGCGTCCATTGCCCCCACCCCCTCCCCTCTGCAACAATCGCGAATAATTATCGTTAGTTAATGCATACGTTCCGGGGGGACGCTGCTTGTCTTCTGCACAGAGCCCACACGCCGATCTGGTCGGTGCGCTGTACCGCGACCATCGCGGCTGGCTGCTCGCCTGGCTGCAACGCAGCACGGCCTGCCGCCAACGTGCCGAAGACTTGAGCCAGGACACCTTCGTGCGCCTGCTCGGTCGCGAGCAACTGGACACCCCCCGCGAACCCCGCGCTTTCCTCGCCGCCGTGGCCAAGGGGCTGATGTTCGACCACTTCCGCCGCGCGGCGCTGGAACAGGCCTACCTGGCCGAGCTGGCGCTGATCCCGGAAGCCCAACAGCCCTCGCCCGAAGTGCAGCACCTGATCCTCGAAGACCTCAAGGCCATCGACCGCCTGCTGGGCAAGCTGTCGAGCAAGGCCCGGGCGGCGTTCCTGCACAACCGTCTGGACGGCATGGGCCATGCCGAGATCGCCGAGCGCCTGGGCGTTTCGGTATCGCGCGTGCGCCAGTACATTGCCCAAGGCATGCGCCAGTGCTACGTGGCCCTGTACGGGGAGCCAACGTGAGCAACGCACCGGTTTCGTCCCGGGTACTGGAAGCCGCCATCGCCTGGAAACTGAGCCTCGGCGACGCCAGCGGCACACCGGATGAACGCAACGAATTCATGCGCTGGCATGCCGCCAGCGAAGAACACGCGCGGGCCTGGCGCCAGCTCGGCGCCATGGACCAACGGGTCAGCGCGGCGGCCGGCCCGGCACGCCAGGCCCTGCTGCAATCGCGCGTCAGCCTGCGGCGCCGAATCGGCAAGGTTGGCGGCGGGCTGGCCGGGATGTTCCTGCTCGGTTCACTGCTGGCTTGGGTCGGCGCCCCGTCGCTGGCACCCAGCTACTGGCTGGCCGACCAGCGCACCGCAACTGGCGAGTTACGTACCTTGCGCCTGCAAGACGGCACATTGCTGAGCCTGAACACCCACACCGCCGTCGATATCGACTACGCAGGCGAACACCGGGTGATCGTGCTGCACCAAGGTGAAATTTCGGTCGAAACCGGCCACCAGGACCCGCGTCCGCTGCTGGTACGCACCGACGATGGCCGCCTGCGGCCACTGGGCACGCGCTTCCTGGTGCGCCGCGAAGCCGACGGTACGCGCCTGGAAGTGCTGCAAGCCTCGGTTGCGGCCATGCCGCATAACAGTGGCGACGAGCAAGTGCTGCGTGAAGGCCAGCAAGTGTTGATGAACGCCAACGGCCTCGGCCGGATCGGCGAGGTGCCCGCCGGTGCCGATGCCTGGACCCGGGGCATGCTGGTGGTCGACAACGTGCGCCTGGGCGACCTGCTGGCCGCGCTGGGCCAGTACCGCAGGGGCCACCTCGGGGTGGACGCCAAGGTCGCCGACCTGCGCGTGACCGGCAGCTTCCCGCTGACCGACACCGACCTGGCGCTGGCATCGCTGGTGCCGGCTTTGCCGGTGAAAATCGAGCGGCATACCCAGTGGTGGGTGAACGTGGTGCCGAAGTAAGGCTGAACGCCAAAAATACTGCTCGATATTTTTCAGATCAGCCCTGTCACTTTTCAAATCTCGCTCGGCAAGGAAGCAGTTAGCACTTATCCGTCCAGGAGCCACTGCATGTCCCGTGCTGTTGATCGTATCTTGCGCCCTAGCCTGATGGCCCTTGCCATCGCCGTAACCGCGCCATTGGCCAGCCCTGTCCTGTGCGCCGCCGAGCAATCCGCTGCGCGCGCCTATGACCTGCCCAGCGCCCCGCTGGCCACCACCCTGAACCAGATCGCCAGCCAGGCCGGTATCGCCTTGGCCATCGACCCGGCGTTGGTCAGCGGCCGCACCTCGGCCCCGGTGACCGGCCAGTACGACGGCCTCGGTGCCCTGCAAGCCGCCCTGCGCGGCACTGGCCTGCAACTGCAACAAAGCAGCGTAGGCAGCTACAGCCTGGTGGCTACGCCGGAAGGGACACTGGCGTTACCAGAAACAGCGATCAACGCTACAGCCAATTATGAAAGCGCCTGGGGGGCGGTCGAGGGTTACACCGCAACCCGCACGGCAGCAGGCACCAAGACAGACACGGCCATCGCCGAACTACCCCGCTCGGTAACCGTGATCACTCGGCAGCAGATGGAAGATCGTCCAGTACTCAGCCTGAATGATGCCCTGCGCTATACGGCAGGCGTGCAGAGCAGCGGCTACGGCTCCGACTCCCGCAGCGACTGGTTGCTGGTACGTGGTTTTGTGCCCACCCAGTTCCTCGATGGCCTGCCATTACCCAAGGGGAACTATGCCACCCCCAAGATCGAACCCTGGAACCTGGAGCGCATCGCCGTGCTGCGCGGCCCGGCTTCATCCGTGTACGGCCAGACCCCGCCAGGCGGGTTGCTGGACATGACCAGCCGTCGGCCGCAGCTGGAAAGCAGCCATGAAATCGAAGCCCAGGTTGGCAGCAACAATCACAAGCAGATCAACTTCGACAGCACCGGCAAGCTCGACGATGCAGGCCAGTTCCTGTACCGGGTGAGCGGTACCGTGCGTGACAGCGGCTCGCCAATCGACCATATACCGGACAAGCGCTATAACATCGCGCCCAGTCTGACCTGGAACATCAACGACGACACCAAGCTGACCTTCATCTCCCAGTACACCCGCGATGATACGGGCATTACTGGCCAGTTCTTGCCGCTGCAAGGCACCAAGCTGGACAGCCCGGCGGGCAAGATTTCTCACCACAAGAACCTGGGTGACCCGGATTGGGAGTCCTACGACCGCACCTACTACCACCTCGGCTATGCGTTCGAAACCCGCCTGAATGACACCTGGCAGTTCCGCCAGAACCTGCGCTATGCACGCAACGAACTGGACTTCAAGGGCATTACCGCCGGTGGCTCGATCTGGCCAGCCGGGCCGGACGAAGCCGTCAGCGCCGATGGCACCGTGCAACGTACTGCCGGTATCGTCGAAGAAGATATCTCCCAGTTCGCAGTGGACAACAACTTCCAGGCCGACTTCCAGACTGGCCAACTCTCCCATACCCTGCTGCTGGGCCTCGACCATCAGCGCTCGGACAGCAACGCTCGCTGGCGTTGGGGCTCGGCCGGTGTGCCATCAAGCAATATCCATAACCCGATTTACGGCCAGGATTTCTCGAACGTTCAGTACTTCGACATGTACGACTACGATCAGAAAACCCAGCAGACCGGCCTGTACGTCCAAGACCAGATGGCCTTGGACAACTGGCGCCTGACCCTGGGTGGTCGTGAGGACTGGGTGCACACCGGCACCACCTTCCACAATCAGGGCGACGCTACCAATACCCAGCGCGACAAGAAGTTCAGTGGTAACGCAGCGCTCAGCTATGTGTTCGATAACGGCCTGACGCCTTACATCTCGTATGCCG